>NZ_ASSB01000033.1:0-802 GCF_000520755.1 Paenibacillus sp. 1-18 | reverse complement strand
ACGAGCTAAGGCATGATTTTAACGTCAAAGAGCTTGTCAACATTGCAGGCATTCCTCGAAGCACTTACTATTATCACGTGAAAAAGTGGAACAAGCCTGATAAGTACGCCGATGTGAAAACAGAAATGTGGCGTGTATTTAATGATGAATTGAAATGTCGAGCAGGATACCGAACTATGACCAGGGAGATTCGCAAAACGACTCCAATCAATCATAAGACAGTTCGACGTTTAATGAAGGAGTTAGGGCTTTATTGTATGGTTCGTAGGAAGAAATATCGTTCATACAAAGGAGCCGAAGGGAAAATAGCTCCAAATGTCTTGAAGAGAGATTTTAATGCGACAGCACCCAATAAGAAATGGGTTACTGATGTGACGGAGTTCCACTTGTTTGGACAAAAGATATATCTGTCTCCGATAATGGATCTGTATAACCGAGAAATCATCAGTTACACCGTATTTAGAAGGCCTACCCTCTCCATGGTCACAGAGATGCTCGAAAAAGCCTTAGAAAAGCTACCAGAGCAACATAATCTCATTCTGCACTCTGATCAGGGGTGGCAATATCAACAAAAACGCTATCAGTATATGCTCTCTGAGAGAGGAGTCACACAAAGTATGTCACGTCGAGGGAACTGCCTGGACAACTCCGTGGTAGAGAATTTCTTTGGGATCTTAAAGACGGAACTTCTGTATATTCAAGAATTTGAATCCATTGAACATTTCATTCAAGAACTACATCAATATATACACTATTACAACCATCGAAGAACCAAACAAAAGCTCAGAGGACTGCCGCCGGT
>NZ_ASSB01000032.1:0-1062 GCF_000520755.1 Paenibacillus sp. 1-18 | reverse complement strand
TTTTCTACCATTTTGTGGTTATTCAACAGGCGTGATCTGAAAATGTTGTAGCTTACCTTATTGGAATCATTAAAAAAGTGAATGAGAATCTATACCGTTATGTAAACGATAGACTCAGCCTTACTGACATGGATTTTGTAAGCGGCTTTTCACTTGTTCGTAAAGATGGGAACACCCTCAAGCTCATATTGGACAAGGAGACTTCAGGAAATAGTCTCGATCTCAATTTGGACACCGATGTAAATTCTAGGAATATCGTGGCCTTCCGTATGAACATGCTGGAAGGGGAGATCTGGGTACTAGTGCTAGCCGATTCTGGTAGCACTCCTTGGTCACAATGGAAAATGAAAGTTAATATAGAGGATGCTTCAGTTTCTAAAGGGATAGCGAAAGAGAAGTGAGATGATTCTAAAGGGCGTTTCCTTGACTACATAGAAAATTGTGGTTTCCCACCTTCTTGTAGAAGCGAAAGTCTTTTAGAGTGCATAAAAAGCTAAGACAAGGGTTATACTAAAGATACACCAAAGAATTTTCCCCTTGATCAACACGTCCTTGCAGGGCGTGTTTTTAATTCTAGGACTTATGCGTCTAACCATGATTATAAATAGTAGTTGGTCCTCAATACGTATCTCTCTTCTTAACAATAAGCCTTCAGGAAAGTCACAATCAGGTAGAAGATCCCTTTTATAAAAATGTATATATTAACAAAATTGTTCCCAGATCGTTGTTAATAGATACTAAATAGAAAAGAGGAACGTATGATTATGATCTCCCGGTAAACCGGTTTTTTTTTCTGTAAAAATAGGAACATATATTTTTATTTTGTTTAATTCTAACCATGTTCTTTTATACATAAGAGGTTTACTAAAGAAAGGGAGGGGTAAGAATTGCTTTCTGAAACAGAAACTCTAAAAAATACGCTTTTAAGTGATGCACCTAGATCGTTTAGATCTGATCGTATTATCCAGAGCTTTTTTACGAACGAGGAGAATGTTCGACTCAACTATAAATCAATAAGTGGATCTGAAAGTCAATGTGAACTAGAGGAAAGGTTCCGAAAAC
>NZ_ASSB01000031.1:0-31246 GCF_000520755.1 Paenibacillus sp. 1-18 | reverse complement strand
TGATTCGAGGAGCTTGAATCGGGATGATGTGAAAAATGGATTGGCAGCAGTTCAACAACCCGGGACGGATGTACCAACCCTTCCGGACAAGGGGCAAAGCGAGCCTATCCCGGCTCCGCCAGTAGTGATCGTTCCCCCATCTCCGGCTCCTCCTTCTGTTCCGGATATGGTTTATGCGAATGGGCTGCGGGGTGAATATTTTAACAACATGAATCTGGAGGGTAGTGCTGCTTTGACCCGTACAGATAGCAAGCTGGACTATAACTGGCGTGCTGTCGCAGCTGACGTAAAGGTGAACGCTGATCGGTTCTCGGTTCGCTGGACAGGTAAAATAAAGCCACAATATAGTGAGACCTATACATTTACAACGATATCCGATGATGGAATCCGTGTATGGGTAGACGGCAAGCTGATTATTGATAGCTGGTTTAAGCAAAGCTGGACAGAGCGCAAGGGCAGTATCACCTTGCAAGCAGGTAAAATGGTGGATTTAAAAGTTGAATACTATGATGAATATGGCGACGCGATGGCACGTCTGATGTGGGAAAGTCAGCATGAAGCGAAAGCGGTGGTTCCCGGTAACGCTTTGTTTCTTCCTTAATAGATTCTCTTTCCCGGTCAAAAATTTTGAGGAGAGAGGGTGGATCATATGATGAAAAAATGGTTGACCCACCGGTATACGCCAGTATTATCCGGGCTGCTGGGGGTCGTAGCTATAGCGCTGATCGCTTGGCTGATTTACACGCCTTCAAGGATCACAGAACAGCCGACAGATAAAGTAGCGGCATCCAGTCCAGTATGGAAGCTGGGTCAGAGGGATGATTCTTCAGCGGAATTTAAAGGAGTGGTTGGTAGAGACAATATCAACATTCCTACAGCCTCTGCTTCTACCGAGTCGTCGGCTAAAGGAGTATCGTCTGCAACGTCCATAGCAGAGAATACAACGGCCCCGGTATTGCTCAGCAGTGGAGATATTCCTCCCGGCTTGAATGCGTCCACGAATCCTGAACTGTCGCTCCAGTATAAGCTGGATCAAGTTCCTCCCAATGGGGTAATATTCCGTGTACGGATTTTGGATGCGGGCAAAGCTGTTCCGCAAATGGCTGTATTTTCAAATCATCAGCTGTCCGGTATCATTCAAATCGCTGGGGTTTCCGGTACGGGCAGTGCATATAATTACAAAAGCAACTACGAGTTGTATATCCCTAAAGAGCAATTGCAAAGCGGTGTTAACGTACTCAAGCTAAAGACAGCGCGCTGCCTATACTGCTCCTCTGCAGAAGATAAAAATGTGTGGTGGACTTGGGATGACTTGAGCTTGGAGACGTTAGCTTCACCTGCAACCGAACCGATACACGGTAAATATATACTGACCGGAACGAATGTGAACAACAGAGAGTTCTATTATGATCAGGGTGCGGTTAAGCATTTACCATACGTTCTCAAATGGCTGGGAATTGCTTATAGCGGCAATGTCATGAGGGTCACCTGTGCCAGTAATGTGAGCAAGGCATGTACAGACGTGGATGATTACTATCACACGCTGAAGCAATATAATATGCAGTCATCCGCCTTGTACTTATATACGGGAGATATCAAGCTGCAAAAGGATGGTTCTCTGCCGGAGACAGCCAAGCAAAAATTGCGCGATTATGTAAAAAAATATGGTTCATACCTTCAATATTATGAAGTAGATAACGAACCCGGATTATTTAATCGCTCGAAGGCAGTCGATCTGGCTGTGGCTCAGTGGTTGAATACGGAAGGCAAGCAATTGGTACCGCATCTCAAAACCGTAGCGCCGGGGTGGGCCTATTGGCCTAAGTACTCCACAAAGGCGTGCAAAAATCAAGCCGGAGGTACGCTTAAATGCGGTGACCCGGATGGATGGGAACGAGATCCGGCCCAGCGCAAGCAGCTGGAGGACGTTACTGATCTGACCAACGGACATGCCTATGGCGAATCCTACAACGAAGAGGGCGGAGGCAGCTTCGTTCAAAATCTGAAAACCTTTGGCGGTTCGAGCAACGGGCTGGCCAAGAAGATGCTGAACACGGAGTTCGGTACGAACGATACGCATCGGGACAACCCGGATTACGGGGCTAGTCAGCCTCAAGCAGCCGCTTTTGACCGGATTATGCGTTCGCAAATCGGGTTTGCTGATATATTTATCCAGCATGCTGCGTTTTATGAGGATTATACGCTGTTTAAAACCGGCTTTGATCTGCAAAACCACAACCCGGCAAGCACAGAAATCTATCCGTTTGGGCAAGGACAGGACAGTCGTGTAAAGATCATGAGACGCTTGAGTCTGGCTTATGCCACCCACGGTAAGCCGTTGACTTATACGGTGCTGAATCCAGAGGATACCAAGGACAAGCTGGTCTATGTTCGTGCAGTGGACACATCCAAGCTTAAACCGCTGGCAGGCAGCGGTGCCACCTCGAACAAATTGCTGGTGAATCTGGTGAATTTCGAGGATTCAGCACAGACCATTCGTGTACGAGTAACGATGCCGAAAGCTGGTGTGTACACCGGTGAGCGTTTTGGGGCCGGGGCTACCTACAGTCAGGCCCGGCGTTCCATATCAGGACTCAAGGCTTCACCTGCTCTTGATTTTGAAGAAAAGCTGGGTCCTGGGGAATCGGTACAATATATTTTGGAATTAAAGAGTACAGACCAGTCTACAGCTTCAGCCCCGACAGGGGTAGAAGCCTTCCCTGTTCAGGATGGGGCGGTAAAGATTGACTGGCTTCAGGCAGAAGGCGTATCCTCCTATGATATATTGCGTGCGGACGGGACAGACGGGGCATATCAGGTGATTGCCTCGCAAGTAGCGGGAAGCACCTATACGGATCGTACGGTGAAAGCCGGTAGCCATTATGCATACAAAGTCCGAGCGACCGGAGGCACGGAGGTTTCCAGGGCGGCCGAGGTCGCTTAATCACACCCCCAGGCAGGATAGGACCTTGACTGAGGAATATCTGTTTTGACGTCGCAAAAAAACAAAAGAGAACCTATCAGGAAAAATAGGACCTGACAGGTTCTTTTTTTATTCGTAAATCGTACTGAATTGGCAATACATTACGTATAATGGAGAAAAAAACACGAAAATCCTTTAATATTCTCGCCATAAGACGACAACATTACAGGTACGTATTCATATATAATAGATTTGTTCATGACTATACATACATGGTTTGTAGGGAATCTCTTTCCAGTGACCAAGAATAATAAAGTGAGGTTAGTGCTGAATGAACAAGGAGACAGAATCAAGGGGAAACAGCCCTCTTCTTCGAAACAACGCACGGAGAGCAGACAAACCTGTCATCCACCTGGACATCCGTGACATCTTGCTCCAATGCGGCATCACGATGCCAGAATGTCTAGAGAGCGACCCAGCTAAAACCAAGTACCGGAAGGACAAGCGCGTGTAAATTCCTTCCGGCTGCAAGCACTATTGAAAAGACATGAAGTGGCTGGCAGCCATTCTTATTCCATCATTCGTTCCATACGGACAAACGCAATAAAGCGCTTAGCTTCTTCCTTAGACAAGGTCCGTCCGTCAATCGTCAGGTTGAAACGTTGCAGAATATCCTCATCGGACAGTTCCAGCTGATCCACAAACTCTCTCACATCTGAATCCAATATCGCTGTAGGCTGGCTTGTGCGTCCTACCAAGTAATCAATCGTAACCCCGAAAATATCGGCAAGCTTGTTCAGGATCTCAAAGTCTGGTTTGCGTCTATTTTTTTCATAGTGAGAAAGAGCCGCCCGCGTAATTCCGAGGGATTGCGCTAGTTCCTCTTGTTTTAATCCCTTATGTTCTCGTAATTCAGCGATGCGGGTTCCATAATTCATCTGTTTTTCCTCCTGAATCCAAGGTTAAGAAAGTTGCAATTTTACGCTTGACAGGATACGATTTGTATCATAAATTAGGTTATATAAGTTACAAAAGTTACATAACGTATCTATATTTCGTATTTTTTCCGTAAATCATGGTTTATATACCTTAACAGGCCACCGACAATTAAGCAGTTGTGCTTATTCGCTGGCTGGACCTTCTATGCGCTATTATACAACATTTTACTATAGATTAGAGGCTCATGCACCGTTCTTTTCCCCGGTATGCAGAGGATCAGTACAAGCGTTATCACATCGAAAACAAGTCAATCAGGGGAGGTATGATCTTGTGCAGTTGAAAGAGTATATCCGTGTGATCCGAAAAAGAATGTGGTTAATTGGTAGTATCGTGCTGCTGGTGTGTGCTGTAATGGGCATAAAAAATGTATATTTTACCCCTCAGGTTTATGAAGCGACCGCAGAGCTCATTATCAACCAGACGCCGCGACCAGATCGTGCAGGTGTCGTCGATTACAGTGTCGTGCAAACGAATATAGCCTTAACGAACTCCTATAAGCAAATTATGATCTCCTCGGCGATTATGGATCAGGTGGTCGCCAGCTTCCCCGATCTTAAGGTTACTCCGTCAGTTCTGGCACAAAAATTAAGAGTGAACACCGCCAGTGATTCACAGGTCATGGATGTGACAGTCCGCGACTTATCGTATACGAAGGCTGTGAAAACCGTCAATGCGGTAGCCAAAGTATTCAAACGACAAATTCCCTCTATCATGAAAATGGACAATGTCACTATTCTGAGCGAAGCCAGCTTGACTGACCCGGCAATTCCTGTGAACAGTAATCCTGCTGTACAGATGTTTATTGCCTTTGCTACCTCCTTGTTGCTGGGTATAGGCTTGTCGTTTTTGCTGGAGGTACTGGATGACACCTTTAAGAATGAAGAGGATATTGAAAAAGAACTCGGTCTGCCTACTCTGTCCCTGATTACGAAAATGAAAAAAGAAGATAAACGCTCTGACAGCTCCACAACAACTCCTAAACAGGTAGGTGAAGGACAATATGCCGCGATTAATCAATAATCAGCTGGTCACATCCCTGCATGCCCAGTCTTCCGTTTCGGAGGAGTACCGTATGCTTCGCACAAACATCCAGTTTTCCTCTATAGACGAGCCGATTGAGGTTATGATGGTGGCGTCTGCCCAGGCAGGTGAAGGGAGGACGGTCACGATTAGCAATTTGGCTGTAACCTATGCGCAAGAGGGGAAAAAGGTACTGGTAATGGATATGGATTTGCGTCGCTCCTCCTTGCATCATATGTTTGGCTTGCGCAATCATACAGGGCTGACACGGGTGCTTGCCAATCAACAGGCGTGGCAGGATGTGGTTCAGGAAACCGGGATTGACCAACTGCATGCGATTACAGCCGGACCGAACCCGCCTAATCCTTCCGAGATGCTCAGTTCCCGTAGAATGAAGGCTCTACTGGTTGAGTTAAAAGAACATTATGATGTGATCCTGATGGATACGCCACCCTTGCTGTCTTTTCCTGATGGTCTCATTGTTAGCGCTATGTGTGATGGTGTCATTTTGGTAGTGCAGGCAGGGAAAGTCAAAAAGGATATCGTTAAGAAGGCGAAGGCAAATTTGGAAAGAGTCAAGGCGCGTATTTTGGGCGTAGTGCTCAACAATGTAAAACGATCGAATACCCGCATGCAGCGTGGTATGGAGGAACGAAGCTTGACATAACTAAAAAGATGGAGAATGAAAATATATAAAATTTCTCTTAACAATGTATAAACAAAATTTATAAATTAAGAGAGCGAGGTGATGAGACGTGTCTTCTTCCCGCTCAAACGAGGCCGAAGCTTTGGGCGCGTCAGTGGATGTATATCCAGTCGCTCATGGGCTTGAACGGCGACAGGGATTGGGCCTATATCCGTTTGTGAAGCGAAGCATGGACATTATATTGTCTTTCATCGGCATCATCGTGTTATGCCCGGTATTTCTGCTTGTCATTTTGCTGATTAAGCTGGAGGACCCGAAAGGGGGCGCGTTATTTTATCAAATTCGTATTGGTAAAAATGAGCGTCCGTTTCGCATGATCAAATTTCGTTCCATGGTATCGGATGCTGAGGAAAAATTGTCTGCATTGCTGCTGGAAAAAAATGAAATCGAGGGTGCAATGTTCAAAATGCGGAACGATCCCCGAATTACCCGTGTGGGCCGATTCCTCCGCAGAACGAGCATTGACGAGCTGCCGCAGCTGTTCAATGTGCTGCGTGGGCAGATGAGTCTGGTAGGCCCCAGACCACCGCTGCCAAGAGAAGTCCATGATTATACAGTGAGGGATAAGCTGCGTCTGACGGTTACACCGGGCTGTACCGGGCTATGGCAGGTCAGTGGTCGCAATCATCTGAGCTTTAACGAGATGGTAGAACTGGATTTGGAATACATATCCAGACGCAGCTTACGCACGGATATGATCATCATGCTAAAAACATTTCGTGTACTGCTGGGCTCCAAGGATGCGTTTTAAAGTTCTTAATGAAGAAGGGTTGGGGATAAGGATGGATTTTTATTCCAATATATATGTAGCAGGGCACAACGGACTGGTGGGTTCCGCTATTGTCCGAGCGCTTCAGGGAGCAGGTTATCAACACATTATTACTCGGACCAGTCGTGAGCTGGATTTACGCAACAAGGAGGCCGTAGACCACTTTTTTGCAACAGAGCCTGTGGACTATGTATTCCTGGCAGCGGCCAAGGTTGGGGGGATTTTGGCGAACAACGAATATCCGGCCGATTTTATCCGTGACAATCTACTTATACAAACGAATGTGATTGATGCGGCATACCGGGCCAATGTAAGCAAGCTGTTGTTCCTCGGCTCCACGTGCATTTATCCCAAATTTGCTCCGCAGCCCTTGCGGGAGGAGTATCTGCTTACCGGTGAGCTTGAGCCTACCAACGAGGCTTATGCTATTGCCAAAATTGCCGGAATTAAAATGTGTCAATCCTACAATCGTCAGTATGGAACCCGTTATATTTCAGTGATGCCGACGAATTTATACGGTCCGGGCGACAATTTTGACCTCCAGACCTCTCATGTGCTGCCCGCGCTTATCCGCAAATTTCATGAAGCCAAGCTGAATCAATCTCCAACTGTAGAAGTATGGGGCTCCGGCACGCCGCGTCGGGAATTCCTTCACTCTGATGATTTGGCGGATGCCTGCCTGTTCCTGATGAACAACTATGAAGGAAATGAAATTGTAAACATCGGCGTGGGAGAGGATATTTCCATCCGTGAGCTGGCTGAACGGGTGAAGGATGTGGTCGGTTATGAGGGTGAAATTACCTTTAATACCTCCGCTCCCGATGGAACGCCACGCAAGTTGGTAGATGTGTCCCGAATTTCCGGTCTGGGCTGGTCGGCGCGGATTTCGCTGGAAGAGGGATTAAGGTCTGTGTACGAGACATTTCAAGGTCTGGATCTGGTTGAACAATAAAAAAACGGTGGAGGAATTGGAATGAAAAAAGCGCTGATCACAGGGATTACCGGACAAGATGGATCATATCTGGCTGAGTTGCTGCTGTCCAAGGATTATGAGGTGTACGGAGTACGCAGACGCACCAGCACGCCGAATTTTGAAAATGTAGCCCATATCCAAAATGATATCCACTGGATTTCCGGTGATATGACCGATCTGGCCTCCCTGATTGAAGCTGTCCGTCAATCCGACCCGGATGAGGTCTACAACCTGGCTGCTCAATCCTTCGTAGCGGCTTCATGGCCGCAGCCTCTGGCTACAGGACAGATCACAGCGCTATCCGTCACCAATATGCTGGAGGCGGTTCGGATTGCCAAGCCGGAAGCGCGGTTTTATCAGGCGTCGAGCAGTGAGATGTTCGGCAAGGTCGTGGAGACACCACAGACGGAAACAACACCGTTTTATCCGCGCAGTCCATATGGTGTCGCCAAAGTGTATGGTCATTGGATTACGGTGAACTACCGCGAAAGCTTTGATATGTTTGCTTGCTCCGGTATTTTGTTCAATCATGAATCGCCCCGTCGGGGACTGGAATTTGTAACACGCAAGGTATCGGATGCTGTAGCCCGTATCAAGCTGGGATTGCAGCAGGAGCTGCGTATGGGGAATTTGGATTCACTGCGGGACTGGGGGTTTGCAGGGGATTATGTAAAGGCCATGTGGCTGATGCTTCAGCAGGATCAACCGGATGACTACGTCATTTCCACAGGAGAGATGCATTCGGTACGCGAGTTGCTGCAAATTGCCTTTTCTCATGTAGGTTTAAATTATGAGGACTACGTCATTATTGATCCGCAATTTGTCCGGCCGGCGGAGATAGACTTGCTGCTCGGCGATTGTGCCAAGGCAAAGGAGAAGCTGGACTGGCGAATGGAAGTAGGCTTCGAGCAGCTCATTCATATGATGGTGGATACAGACCTGGAGCGGGTAAAAAGGCAGGCTGCAGTCGAAGCTTCCGTCGTCGTGTAAGACATGGAGGGGCCACCCGTGTAGCCGGGGAGGTCTCTTCGTTGTACATGATTGCAGTTCATCGACAAGTAGGCATGCTGTAAAACCGTACGCATAGTTATTTTTCAAGAGTTAATTTTTCAAGAGTTAATTTTCAAGATGGAGTAAAACTTATGACATTAGTCAAAAACCGCGCCAAACCGCGCAGAAGTTTGCTGGTGAATACATCCTGGCTGTTCGGTGACAAAATGATTCGCATGGTGTTCGGGCTGGCGGTCAGCATCATCATGGCGAGAGTGCTGGGACCGGAGGAGCTTGGGAAGTGGAATTATGCGGAATCCTTTTTTGGGATGTTCCTGATTTTCACGACACTTGGTTTTGATTCCATATTGGTACGTGATCTCGTTAAAGATCCCAAGGATGAGCACGAGCTGCTGGGTACGGCGGTTCTGCTGAAGCTATTGGGCACTCTGGTAGCCATCGTACTTTCCTATTCCTTCATTTCACTACTCAGACCAGAAGACAGCTCGGTGCGGTTGATCAATCTGATCCTGGCCACGGCCTCGGTGTTTCAGCTGTTTGATATCATCGACTACTGGTTCCGGGCGCAGATGTTGTCCAAATATACGGTCATTGCCAAAAATACAGCCTTTGTCCTCAGCTCGACCGCCAAAATCATTTTGTTGTTAACCGGTGTTCCGATTTGGGTGGTGGCGCTGTGCGCTCACGGCGAGTTCCTGCTGGGGAGCCTGCTGCTGCTGTATTTCTTCCGAAAGGAAGGACAGCGTATGAACATGTGGACGTTCCGCCTGACCATAGCCCGGCGGATCATGAGTCATAGCTGGCCGCTTATTTTGTCATCTTCAGCTGTATATGTACAGGCACGGATTGATCAGGTCATTATCGGTGAACTGTTGGGAAATGCGGCAGTCGGACAATACTCTGTTGCGCTCCGACTTATCGAAGTGCTGGGCTTTATTCCGGTCGTTCTTACGACGGCCTATGCACCGGTGGTGACCCGTTCCAAGCTGAAAGGAAACGACGAATACAGACAGACATTGTCTAATGTATATCGGCTGATGTTTATCTGTTTTCTCGTGACCTCGGTCCCGCTATTTTTTTTATCCCAATGGGTAGTAATTGTGCTCTACGGGAGGGAATTCACCGAAGCAGGCTCACTGCTGTCCCTGTTTGCGATTCGTCTGTTTTTTACCAATTTCAGTGTTGCCAAAAGCTTGTATATTACCAATGAAAATTTGTTCAAATACACGCTGCTGACCTCGCTGGTGGGCGCGGTCACGAATATAGCTTTCAATTATGCGCTGATCCCGTTGCTTGGTGTGCGAGGGTCGCTCGTGGCGACGATTTTGTCTTTTACATTATCTGTATTTCTATTGGATCTGTTGTTTAAAGAGGTCAAAGCCAATCTGGGTTGGATGATGAAGTCGATTCTGACCTTCTGGCGTGTTCATATTACAGTACCGAAAGTTGGAGAGAACGATCATGATACCCATTAAACCGTTTGTTCGTCATGAGGGCCAGTGCCCGCATTGTGGAGGTCAGGTACGCGGTGGAGAGGTACTGTGGCAGGGAATCCACGTATGTGTCAGCACTTGCTGTGAGGGCTGTGGACGTGAGTATATCGAGGATATGCGAGTCGGTCATGCTACATATTCACCTTATCGAGTGGAAATGCCGGATTATATCCTGACCGGTGAGGCGAAGTCGAGAAAATGGCTCGGAGAGCCTTTGCGGCAATCGTTGATGAATCCTTCCTATGATTTAATGGTCGGCATGACCGTCTATAAAATGAAGGCTTTCGAGCGCGTAATTATCGTCAACACGGTGGATTATTTGTATGGTCATGCTTTGCTCAAGCTGCTCAATGTGCAGCGAGAATACGAACAATCGCCGGAACTGGGGATCATCGTCATTGTGCAAAAGCCGCTGGAGTGGATGGTGCCTGCTTATGTGGCGGAAATCTGGACGGTCGATGTGCCGTTCAGCAAGGCACGAAATTTTCATCCTGTGCTGCATCATCGAATGATTGAGGAACTGATGCGATTTGAAGAGGTATATGTCAGCCCGGCGTATTCACATCCCAATCAGTTTGATATTGAGCAGTTTACGGGGATTCCGCGCTATGACGAGGAGCGTGAGTCGGAGCCGCGCATTACCTTCGTGTGGAGGGAAGACCGCTTGTGGAGCGGCAGCCATCATATTGCAAGGGCGGTGCAGAAATTTCCGCAGCTCAAGCGTGGATTGAAGCCGCTGATTTATCATCAGCGCAGTAAAATCATCCGGTTGTTCCGCAGACTGCGGGAATCCTTTCCCGATCATCTATTTACAGTCGCCGGACTAGGGCGTACCGGACGCTTCCCGGCATGGATTGCCGACGAGCGTGTTGCACGTTTTGACCGCGAAAGCGAGCTGCGAGTATGCCAGGTATATGCAGCCAGCCGATTGGTTATTGGCATTCACGGCTCCAATATGCTGCTGCCCTCTGCACATGCCGGTATGACGATTGATCTGATGCCCAAGGATCGTTGGGGCAATTATGCGCAGGATATTTTATTTCACGAAACGGATCATCGGCTAACGGCCTACAAATATCGCTTTGTGCCGATGGAAGCGAGCGTGACTTTGGTGGCGGATATGGCAGCCGCTCAGCTAAAAGGGGCAGACCACTTCCAAATGCAGATGATGGAGGAAAAGCAGCGGCAGGGGGAACATTCGGTTTGGAGAGGGGAGGCTGCTTCGGGACGGATTTGATCTTGGATCGACTATTGTGGATGGAAGCCCGCTGCGGGACGGATTTGATCTTCCGATCACTGTTGACGAGGGATTCCCTGGATTGAATAGGCCCTGTAAGAGGGCGGAATCCCTCGTCAAAGGCGAATGCTGCCGCTTCTACAGATTCAAATCCTACCCTCCGCTACGTCCCACCGCCGCCAAAAAGAATTTCCCCCAGCCCATAGGGTGGGGGAAGGGAAGAGCCGTCCGGCGATAGCTGCGCCCTATCGCCGCGAATTTCTCGCCGGGCATGCAATGCCGGCGTAGTGAACACTCAGCACAGTTCTCTGTCAAGGGGACAGAGCTTGATGAATAGCACTCCCGGTAGGCAACAATCCAGCATAGTTAAGATCTCGTGGTTAGCCCGGCGATAGTATGCCATGCTGGCTTGTGAGCTTGGTAAGGGTTATGGCAAGCTCGCAAGCCGTTCGGCGCAGTCAATACCCGCGCACATCTGCCCGCCACCCGCGCAGCGGGGCACTTCATGCCCAGCGTTCCCTTTTTAAAAATAGGGTGACTTTATGGATACGGCGGTCAGCAGCGGAGTGAATGGAATCGTTCTGAAGAAGCGATAGCGTTCCCCTTTATCCCCGGATTTTACCCTTTAAAGGGTCTATATAATCAGATGAAATCCGGGGGTAACAGCGATCGGAAGAATGATCCCTCCACGTAGCTCCCTCACCCCGCACACCATAACTCACCCAATATGTAATGGCAGGAGCCTGATCATGATTCAAAAAATATTATATCTTCGCAACTTTGCCAGCAAGGTGAACGGAGCCTCATACAATCTGCAGGAAGTCGGCTTGGGTAAAGCGCTCGTTCGTAAAGGCTACGATTGCGATATTGTCTACTACAACGATCACAAGGAAACCCGTCTGGAACAGGTCTACCGTCATGGAGACTGCACCTTGCGCATCATCTGGCTTCACGGACTTAAGTTCCTGAGCAACAGCATCTATCGGGATGTCCTCAAGGATTCGTTTTTGGCTGCTTATGATTTGGTTATCACCACAGAATACAACCAGATGATGACCTATCTGCTTTCCCGCAAATGTCCCGAGAAGCTGGTGCTGTATCACGGCCCATATCGGGATCATACACATGCACTGATCCGCAAGCTGTACGATGCATTAATGCTGCCGAAGGTAGCAAGGTCTGTTCGCCGTATCTACGCCAAATCCGATCTCGCCAAGCATTATCTGGAGAATAAAGGCTTTGACAACGTGGTTGCGATTGGGGTCGGACTGGATCGCAGCAAACTGGATCGCAGCCAAGTAGAGAGAGCGTTCAATAGTGCCAACCATGAGAATAGTGACCACGACGGAAGCGTCGAACATGATGAAAACCGCGAGGTCGCGGATGAGCTGAGACGAATCGGGAATCGCCCTGTGCTGCTGTACGTCGGTGTACTGGA
The DNA here is from genome assembly GCF_000520755.1 of Paenibacillus sp. 1-18. Lineage (NCBI taxonomy): Bacteria > Bacillati > Bacillota > Bacilli > Caryophanales > Paenibacillaceae > Paenibacillus > Paenibacillus sp. 1-18. The sequence goes on along the minus strand of NZ_ASSB01000031.1, from coordinate 18,677 downwards.
GGAACGAAGAAATATACGTTTTATGCTGAGCATGTTCAAACAGGTACTCCAAAAGCATCCCGATTGCCTTTTGTTAATCGTCGGGGATGGACGGAAGGCGGATACAAATCGCTACTGGACCTATGCACATGAGCTGGGGCTGACGGACAGCATTTTGCATTTTTCAAGAGTCGAGCAGCGTCATCTGTGGCAGATTTACGGTGCGGCTGACCTCATGCTATTTCCGACCCACTACGACATTTTTGGGATGGTACTGCTGGAAAGCATGCTGTTTCGCGTCCCGATTATTTCTTCCGTGAACGGTGGTTCGGTTACCTTGATTGAGGACGGAGTGAGCGGTGTGATGCTGAGGAGCTTTTCTGAAGAGGAATGGGCTGGCCGAATATCTGCTTTGCTGGACAACACTGAGCTGAGACGAAGCATGGCTGAGCAGGCGTTTCTTACCGTTGAGCGTATGTCGTGGGACCGGATTGCGGATGAAATATTAAGCCATCAGCCGGTGAAGCCGATGGATTCTGGACGTCCCCTGAATCAACGCAGGAAAGAGGGGCAACTACGTGAGTGAACAGGTCAGCAGACGAATGAATCCTCCTGTGAGCAAGGTGCTAATCATACACAACTTTTATCAGCAAAGCGGGGGAGAAGACAAGGTTGTTGAGCAAGAGTCGGCCATGCTGCGCTCCAGAGGCATAGAGACAGAGCATTATTATGTGCATAACGACAACATTCAGAGCAAAGGGCTGGCGAATATGGCAAAGCTGGCAGTGGAGGCGGCATGGTCCCTGCCGGAGTTCAAAAAAATCAAAAAGCTGCTGTTGCAGGTAAAGCCGGATGTAGTGCATGTGCACAATTTTTTTCCGGTCATTTCTCCTTCGGTCTATCATGCCTGTGAACGACTGGGGATACCGGTTGTTCAGACGCTGCATAATTACAGGCTGATTTGTCCGGCGGCAACCTTTATGCGTGGGAATGAGGTTTGTGAAAAATGCCTGCATGGCACCCTGCTGCACTCTATCCGTCATGGATGCTACCGGGGCTCGCAGCTTCAGACGATTCCGGTGGCGGCGATGATTAAGTTCAACGAGTTGATCGGTACATGGCAGCACAAGGTAAGTCGCTACATTGCGCTGACGGAGTTTGCACGGGACAAATTTGCAGAAAGCGGCATTCCGCTGGACCGCATCGCAGTCAAGCCGAATTTTATCCACCCTAAAACAGTGGAAGCCAAGTATGACCCTAATGATCGTTATCTGTTGTTTGTAGGGCGGATCTCACGGGAAAAAGGGGTGCGCAATCTGCTGCAAGCCTGGTCAGAGCTGGGAGATCGGGGTGGATTGAGACTGGTCATCATTGGGGACGGCCCGGAAAAGGCTGAACTGGCCGCCGCTTACCCGCAGGAGGATATTCGGTTTCTCGGCAAGCAGGACGGAGACACGGTGCTGGATTGCATGAGTCGGGCCATGTATGTCATGGTGCCATCCATTTGGTATGAAGGCTTTCCCATGACGATTGTAGAGTCCTATTCGGTCGGAACTCCGGTGCTGTGCAGCCGGATCGGCGCACTGGAGGAAGTGGTGGAGGATGGCGTGACGGGTTTCCATTTTCAACATGATGATCTGGAAAATATAAAAACCGTGATTCGCCGTGCAGTAGCCTATGAAAACTATGCAGCGATGAGACAGAAGGTGTCGGGCATATATACTGCACGCTATACGGAGGAAGTGAATGTTAAGCAGTTGATGGCAATATATAGCGAAGCTATGGAGGAGCGTAATGATGAAGCAGCTGCCTCAGTATAGAGTTGGAAGGATCGCGGACGCAGAAATCGCGGCGCTTACGTTTCAGGAGACGGTGCACACGCTGGAGCAATGGGCAGTCGGACGAAAGAATAGCTATGTCTGTATTTGCAACACGCATTCGATTGTCACGGCGGGGAATCAGTCTGAGTTCTACGAAGCGCTCACTCATGCAGATTTATGTACCCCGGATGGTATGCCGCTGGTATGGGCGCTAAAGCTGTACGGATTTGAGCGTCAGGATCGGGTGGATGGTCCCAGTCTGATGCTCAAGCTGTGCGAGCGTGCGCCACAGATGGAGGTGAGCGTATATTTTTACGGCAGTACGCCGGATACGCTGGATAGCTTAAAGGAAAGGATGAAGCAGGATTACCCTGGAATCCGTATCGCAGGCAGCTTTTCACCGCCATTTCGGGAGCTTCAGCCGGATGAGGAGGAACGGGTCATTCATGAAATCAATGCGTCAGGCGCGCATATCATATTCGTCAGCTTGGGCTGTCCAAAGCAGGAAATATGGATGTATCGCAACAAGGATCGCGTTCGTGGTGTGATGATCGGGGTAGGAGCAGCCTTTGACTATATTACTGGAAAGGTTCGCAGACCGCCGCTAATGATACAAAGGCTGGGATTGGAATGGCTATACCGTCTGATCTGTGAGCCAAAGCGTTTATGGAAGAGATACGCCTATAACAATCCGGTGTATATCTATCGTTTTCTCAAATCCTATCGGCAAAATAAACAGCTCACGCTCTATCATAATCAGCATTCAGGGAGAGGCATAGAGAAGTGAAGCCGGACAAAGCAGGAAGTTAATGAGACAGCATGTAAAGGGGGAATTGCTTTGAAGTTATGTGTAATCGGGGCAGGGTATGTCGGACTGGTGTCGGGGGTCTGTTTTGCTGCACTCGGCAATACCGTCGTCTGTATTGATCAGAATGAGGACAAGATTCGGCTGCTGCGTACAGGGGGAGTGCCGATTTATGAACCGGGATTAAAGGCCCTAATTAAAGATAATGTCGAGCAGGGCCGACTGAGCTTTACAACAGATACATCCGCTGCGGTGAAGGACGCGGAGATTGTTATTTTGGCGGTCGGTACACCTTCACTGCCGAACGGTGAAGCCAATCTGTCCTATATTGAAGGAGCTGCCTGTGAAGTGGCAGATGCCATGAATGGCTATAAGGTGATTGTTACCAAAAGCACGGTGCCTGTCGGAACAAACGAGCGTATTCAAAATTGGATTGCGAGTCGCACGAGCTATCCCTTTGGTATAGCCTCGGTGCCTGAATTTTTGCGTGAAGGCTCGGCAGTCATAGACACGCTGCAGCCGGATCGCATCGTCATCGGAGCTTCCGACCCGCATGTGGCCGCAGTGCTGACTGCGCTGCACGAGCCGCTCACCACCAATATCCTAACTACAGATATCCGTTCGGCGGAAATGATCAAGTACGCGTCGAATGCTTTTTTGGCGACCAAAATTTCGTTTATTAATGAGATTGCAAACATTTGCGAAAAAGTGGGCGCAGATGTTACACGCGTGGCACACGGCATGGGGCTGGATCAGCGGATCGGTTCCTCATTTTTGTCAGCGGGTATTGGCTATGGCGGCTCTTGTTTTCCCAAGGATACACAAGCGCTGATCCAAATTGCCGGCAATGTAGACTATGAATTCAAACTGCTGAAATCCGTGGTGGAAGTGAATCAGGGGCAGCGCTTTAATGTGATTCGCAAGCTGGAAGAAGTGCTGGGTGATCTGGAAGGAGCAACGGTCGGCATATGGGGGCTGGCATTTAAACCGAATACAGATGACGTAAGAGATGCCCCGGCGCTGGATATTATGCAGTCGCTGCTGGAGGCAGGGGCGCAAATTCGTGCATATGATCCGATCGCTACGGCTAACTTCCGCAAACTGCTGGACAGCTCGGAAGTAACGTGGGCGGATAGCGCACGGGAAGCGGCAGAGGGCTGCGACGCACTGTGCCTGTTGACAGAGTGGGAGGAGTTTGGTGAGGTGGGGCTCGGTGAGCTGAACGAGCTGATGAGGCATCCTATTATGATCGACGGACGCAATGTGTACAGTGAAGAGCAGATCAGGAAGTCAGCCTTTGCCTATTATTCGGTCGGCAGGCCGCAATTGAACAAGATGGATGTAGATTATCAGCGGTCCGTAGTGAATCCGTAAAGGGGAGGCTCCGTATGAAACGATGGCTGAAAATAATATTGGGTGCTGCGGCGTTGTTGTTCGTGGGTGCTGCTGCCTACACCGCTTATATGTATCATTCCTTTAAAACGGCGGCCAATGCGATGTATCATCCGCGCAGCATTGCGCAGCCAGGGGTGATCTCTGCTGTTGCGACAGGCGGAGCAGGGCGCTCAGGAGGTATAGACATAGGACTGAGTGCACCCAATCCTGCAGCCATTTCCCAGTTCAAGCCGTTCACCGTGCTGGTGCTGGGCGTAGATCGGCGTCCTCATGATTCGGGCCGCTCGGATACCATGATCGTTCTGTCCGTAAATCCGGCGGCAGGCTCTATGCTGATGTTCAACATTCCGCGTGATACGCGAACAGAGCTGATCGGCAGGGGACGTGAGGACAAAATCAATCACGCTTTTGCTTTTGGCGGAGTGGATATGTCGATTCATACAGTAGAGCATTTTTTGAACCATCCGATAGATTACTATGTACAGGTGAACATGGAAGGGTTTGCGAAATTGGTGGATCTGGTAGGGGGTGTCACGGTTCATAATCCACTTGATTTTCAGTATGAGGGCCATCATTTTGCACAGGGGAATCTGAAATTGAATGGAACGGAAGCGTTGGCCTATGCTCGTATGCGTTTTGATGATCCGCGTGGGGATCTCGGGAGAAACGCCCGTCAGCGTGAGCTGCTCAAGCAGATTCTTGCACAGTCAGTTAGCAAGGAAGGATTATTGAAGGCAAAACCGATCCTGGAGGCAGCGGGAGAACAAATACGTACGGATATGACCTTTGATGATATGACAACCTTTCTGACCCGGATCGGCCCGTCCCTCAAGCAGACAGATACGGTCGAGCTGAAGGGGCACGGAAGTAAAATCAATGGAGTGTATTATTATATCGTGGATAATCACGAACGTCAGCGTATTCATGACCTACTGGAGAAGCATCTGCTCACCACGGCCGTATCACCTTAAGCAAGCTAAGTCCAAGGCGGGTGCACTTTAAGGAGTGGACCTGTTATTGTCTTCTAAACTCAGCTTGTCCCACATACATCTGTAGAGTATCCAGCAGATCGTCCAACAGAGGGAGGGACAATCGGTGTTATTTAGAAGGAGAGCCGCAGGCTGAATATGATATTCGTACAGATCAGGATGGAGAAGGGGTAGAAAAGGCCTATCGTATTAAGGTCACCCAGCATTACAAGACCCGATTCGGCACTTTTGATATTGTACAGCCCTGTTATGTGACGCAGGAAGGTGAGGAGTGGCGGGTGCTTTGGATATACAAGGAAAAGGAATAGCCGTGACAAGGTGTTTCCGAAAGAATAAATATGGTACAATACTTCCAAAACCGGAAATGAACAGTAAAAAGCGTTGGGCTTCACTCCGGATGGAAGGAGTTTCATAGCATGCAGCAAACGACAGGACAGGTTCCCGTCATACGGATGGAGGGTGTGAGTAAAATCATTTCCTCGAAAGCGATTGTGGACGATCTGACGCTGGAGGTTCCGGCGGGACAGGTATTTGGTTTCCTCGGACCCAACGGTGCGGGAAAAACGACCACGATCCGCATGATGGTGGGTCTGATTTCGATAAGCAAGGGCGATATTCATATTTGTGGAGACAGCATAAACACGGATTTTGAAAAGGCTATTTCTCATGTCGGTGCGATTGTTGAAAATCCAGAGATGTACAAGTTTTTGACAGGCTATCAAAATTTGCAGCATTTTGCACGAATGTCTCCGGGGGTAACCCAAAAGCGCGTGGATGAGGCGATACGCTTGGTAGGACTTGAAAACCGGATTCACGATAAAGTCAAAACCTACTCGCTCGGGATGCGGCAGCGCCTCGGGGTAGCTCAGGCAATTTTGCATCGACCGAAGCTGCTCGTGCTGGACGAGCCGACCAATGGTCTGGACCCGCAAGGTATTCGCGAATTGCGGGATTATTTGCGTCAATTGAGCCGGACCGAGGGAATTGCCGTATTTGTATCGAGTCACTTGTTGTCCGAAATGGAGCTGATGTGTGACCGTGTAGCCATTATTCAGAGTGGGCGGCTGGTTGACATCAAGCAGTTGAAGAGCGCTGATGGAGAAGTACAAACGACTGAAATTGCTTTTGAAGTAAATGATGCTAAGCAAGCCTATACACTTGCCGGGGCAGGGCGCGTCGAAGGCAATCAACTGCTGCTTCACCTGGAGCGGGAACAGATCGCAGAGATGAACAGCCTGCTGGCAGCAAACGGAGTTAAAGTATATGCGATTCGCCCGGTTGCCCATACGCTGGAAGATCAATTTTTGGAAGTGACGGGAGGCGGGTCCATTGGCTGATTTCTTCAAGCTGGTACATAATGAAAATCTGAAAATTTACCTGCGTGTGCGCACATGGATTATGCTGGGACTGCTGGCGGTCATCACTGCCGGGATTCCGATGCTGATTTCCCTGGTTTCGGATCAGGTCAGTGTGTGGGATGGGATTGCGTTGACGACGTTGTTTACATTTTTCCTCAATACGACGTTTACGGTTATTGTAGCTGCTGATTCGGTAGCCGGTGAATTTACTTGGGGAACGATTAAGCTGCTGCTCATCCGACCCTGGACGCGCAGCAAAATACTGTTGTCCAAGTATATATCCGTTATTTTGTTCAGTTTGCTTGGAACGATCATTTTGATCTTAATGGTTACACTGTCCTCTTGGCTGATGTTATCCAAGGATGCACCAGCAGGTTCTGTTCCGCTGTTTAGTGATCCGTTATCTTACGTTACGTTGAACTTCTTGTATAGCTATATCGCTTTATTTGTGACGATGGCCTTTGCCTTTATGCTGTCCGCTGTTTTCCGTTCCAGCGCCTTGGCGATTGGGCTGTCGCTGTTCATGATGTTTACCAAAACAGTCTATAACTCTATTGGCTTGTTTAACACCGATCGTTTTGCATGGACCCAATACGTACTTTTTACACATATGGATCTGAAAAAATATCTTGATATGCCGCCGGGGACGGTTAGCTCTGGTCTTACCTTTTCCCTAACTGTGCTGGCCGCTTATTATGTGGTATTTATAGCCATTGCCTGGGTGGTTTTCATAAAACGGGATGTTTCAACCTAAATCCGTGACCTGAGAGGTTCCGGTTTTCATAACATCATAATTTTCGCAAAATGCTGAAATCACAAAAAGGACGTTCAAATGCCTGCCATTTGGACGTCCTTTTTTCTATGTTAACGCTATTTAATCTATTTTCAGCCAGGATCAATCAGTAGGGTCGTTTTGCGTTTAAAAGGGTAGAGAGAAACAGATTAGAGGGGGCCCGCGACATGCTGCAAAATAATCGTTTTTTTCGTTTGACTACAGGCATTGTTATGCTGCTACTCATCATTTATTTAGGCACCAAAGTAAGCTTTATATTTAGTCCCATCGTGTCCCTGGTCAGCTTGCTAATCGTACCATTGATGCTGTCCTTCTTCTTCTATTATTTATTGAGACCCATAGTGGATATAATGGAACGGAGAAAAATCAAGCGCCCCATCTCCATATTACTGATTTATTTGGTCATTGCCATGCTGCTGTTTATTTTCTCCTGGGGGGTGTGGCCTACGCTGCGGGAACAGGTAACCAATTTATTTGAAAATGCGCCGAAGCTCATTAAAAGTCTGGTTGATCAATTGAGCCAATGGCGGCATAATCAATCCTTGAGGCAAGTGCTGCCTCCGGGTGAAGACCCGCTGTCACGACTGTCGGATACGTTTAACGAAGCCTTATCTGCTCTGTCCGATTATTCGGTCAAGCTGGTATCATTCGTGTCCTACTTTTTTATCGTGTTGGTTACCTTTCCGATTTTGCTTTATTACATGCTGAAGGAAGGGAGCAAATTTAGTCCTAAAATGCTAAACTTCTTTCCTAAAAAATATCACAAGGATGCACTGGAGGTTATGGAGGATATTGACAGCGCGCTCAGCAGCTTTATCGTCAGTCGGGTGCTGATCAATGTCGCATTGGGTGTGATGATGTTCCTTGGATTTCTGATGATTGGCTTGCCTTATGCCTTGCTGCTCGCCATTATTTCGATTTTTCTTAATTTTATTCCCTATGTGGGAGCAGTGGCGGCTTCCATACCTGTGCTTGTGATTGGATTTCTCGAATCGCCTTCCATGGCGCTCTGGTCATTGGTCGTTGTCATCGCTGCCCAGCAAATTCAGGATAATTGGCTGTCTCCTATAGTTTTTGGCAAGCAGTTGGATATTCATCCGTTGACTGTTGTCATTTTGCTGCTGGTTGGTGGTGACCTGCTCGGTGTACTGGGTATTATTCTGGTCATTCCGCTGTATATGTGCGCTAAAATTGTCATACGCAAGGTATACCATTTATTTTTGGAGCGCAGAGTGGAGGATATAATGGAATAAGTAGCGGATAGGGATTTTTTTAAGGCATGCAGCCAGCTGTTATCCCGCTTCTGATTGCAGGGGGGCTTGGTTGTTTTCCTGACTATTGTCGGAATGGGTTAAGGATTCGTTGTTCGAATCGTTCGCCGAGGTCAATGGCTCAGCATCCTTCGTGCGGTTCATTTGACATGTGCCGTCCAGAACGCCGCCTTCTAAAATGACTAATGCGGCCGCCGCCGCATTCCCGTATAGTTCACCTGTCGGCGTAATGGTCAGCCGTTCCTCTGTGGTGATGCTGCCGAATACCTTCCCGGCAAGAACGACGTCCCGTGCCATGATGTCTGAACGCACAACAGCGGTTTCTCCAATGATGACGGTACGAGAGCTGCAGATATCACCTTGAAACTGGCCGTCAATCCGAATATTGGCCTCTGCCTCAACAGTACCTTCAAAGCTGGTGCCGTTAGCCAGCAGCGTATCTGTTACAGGGGCGGAGAGCTTTTTTTTCGATTCCTTGAACATGATGGTTTCCCCCAATCTTTTATTGTACATACAGTAATGGATCGACAGGCTGGTTATGCTTGACGATCTGGAAATGAAGATGAGGCCCCGTACTTCTTCCGGTGCTTCCCAGCAGCCCGATGGTCTGTCCTTTTTGGACACGATCCCCCGGAGCCACCTGCATTCCGCTCAGGTGCATATACCAGCTCTGGAGTCCGTCAGGATGCTGGATGATAATGCGATTGCCGCGGGCTCCGCTGGAATTGGCCTCCAGTACGGTACCTGCCCCCGCCGCATAGACGGGATCACCTGTTTGTCCGGCGATGTCCACGCCTGAATGGAAAGCCGATCTGCCCGTAAATGGATCGCTGCGATAGCCGAAGCTGGAGGACATTCGGCGTGAGCCTACAGGCCAAACGGAGGGCTTCCCTTGCTCGGCAAGAGCCAGCCTGCGGGTCTGAAGCAGTTGCGCAGCTTGTTTGCGCTCCAGATTCTGTTGAACGGTATTCGCCTGCTGAATAGAGCGGGGAACCGTGCGTTCCACCGTGTCCAGCAGGGATTCGATCTCCTGAAAATCATCCATGGCCTGACGAGCAAGCAGGGCTGTATTTTCATGAACTGCAATGAGTTCGCCCCCGGTATGGTTGGAGGCATCCCAGGAGAGCGGAGTTATGGTTGATTTATTGCTGCTTGCGCTAGAGGAATTTCCGTGTTTACGAATAAATTGCTGCATTTGCTGTTCCAATTCCGTTATGCGCTGGAGGCGTTCACGAATACTAGTCGCTTGATTCGTCAGCTCCATGACCTCGCGTCGTAGTCGCCCGATGGCTGCATCCTTGTCTGCTACCGTAACCTCCATCTGCAAACTCTGGACAGCAAGATTCGTTTCCATTTGGGAAATAATATGGGAAGAACGGATTTGCAGCCCGATCACGAGTGTAGAGATAGACGCGATCACAAGGGTCGGGACGAGAATGACAGCGGCTGTAGAGCATTGCAGCTGCTTGGGTGGTTGCTGTGCGTCCCGAATGACAAGCAAGGTCATCCGGCGATTTAGGCTTCCTTTTTTCATAATCGCTCCTTTCCGGACATCGCTCCTATAGTGCTTGGTTACTATCTATTCAGCTAAAGGGGCAAACATGTCAAAAAAATTGGAGAGCTTGGTATAAAACGTAGATATATAAGGAGGCTTAAACATGCTGTGGTTGCTGTTGGTTTTAATCGTTTTTATTTTTCAGACCGGAACGATCCTGCTCTTTGAATTCCGGAAGCCTTCCAAAGCAGTAGCCTGGCTATTTATTTTGTTCTGCTTTCCGCTTATTGGCTTTGTCGTGTACTACTTCGTAGCACAGGATTATAAGAAGCGCAAAATGATTCGAAAAGCAGGATCACAGCTGTTTCGTGAATTCCGTGAGCGTCTGTGGGCTCAATCGAGGGTGATTGAGCAGGTGGAACAAATACGTAATCCTCATTTCAGACATCAGGAGCGTCTGTTTAACCAGTTGATTCGCATGTCTGAAAATCCGTTGACTGGATGCAATCGCACACGTGTTCTGACCAATGGAGAAGAGACCTTTGAAGCCATGCTGACCGCGATGGAGCAGGCGAAGCATCATATTCATGTGGAGTTTTACATATTCCGGGCGGACGAAATCGGAAGAAAGTTTCAGGAGGTCATGATCCGCAAGGCACGTGAGGGAGTAAAAGTACGATTTGTGGTGGACGGCGTGGGAAGCTACAATTTGCCCTATTCTTTTATTCGCGCCTGTGGCGAGGCGGGAGTGGAATTTCATTATTTTCTGCCTCCATTTTTTGCTACGCTGGATCGCCGGATCAACTATCGGAATCACCGTAAAATCCTGGTGGTGGATGGAATCATAGGATTTGTGGGCGGAATCAATGTAGGCGACGATTATCTCGGTAAATATCCTAAGGTAGGATTTTGGAGGGATACGCATTTGCAGATTGAAGGAGATAGCGTCTATTTTCTGCAAAATGTATTTTTGAGCGACTGGAAGCTGGCCTCGGGGGAGAGGCTGATGGATGCAAATTTGTTTCCGCCGCATACCTGTTCAGGGGATGAGGAGGTGCAGATATTGAGCAGCGGTCCCGATCAGGTATGGGATACGATTCAGGAGATGTGCTTTGGAGCGCTGTCGGTTGCCAAGGAGCGGATCTGGATTGCGACACCGTATTTTATTCCTGATCCGGCTATTTATGAGGCGCTTAAGCTGGCAGCGGTTAGCGATGTGGATGTGAAGATTATTATTCCATATCAATCGGATTCGAAGCTGGTTCATCTGGCGTCTCTGTCCTATGTGCAGGAACTGCTGGAAGCGGGGGTGGAGTTCTACCACTATCGAAAAGGATTTATTCACGCCAAAGTGGTGATTGTGGATGACTTACTCGGCTCGGTCGGGACTGCCAATATGGACATGCGCAGCTTTTTCTATAATTTTGAGCTGACTGCTGTACTCTTTGCGCATTCAGCGCTGGAACGTCTTTCGACCGATTTTGAAGAGGACATTTCCAACTCCTCACGCATAGATTTAAATGTATTCCGCAGACGGTCGCGAGCGCAGAAAACAGCTGAAATTCTAGCTCGCATGCTCTCTCCACTCCTTTAAAGTCGATTTTCGCCGTTTTTATCAATAAAATCCCTCTTTATTGAGATTTATGTGCTTTTTACTAACTTTCTTACGCAAAATCACAATTTTATGATATACTATTTATATAAATAGCGCGGTAAAGAAGAGGGGACTGCGGATGCAGCCCCTTTTTTGTCCAATATTATCATACTGTAACGGGGGGATTTATATATGAGTGTAGTAAGCAAAGAAGTCCAAAATGTATCTGAGATCACAGATGTGACCGGAGAGTTGACCAAGATCAGCAAAATTCCAGCTAATCCGAAGAACAAAGCAAAACGCCTGTTGCAGCGTGCAGCCATGATTGTGGTTGGTGCGGCTCTGATGGCGGTGGGCCTGGAAATATTCCTGGTTCCCAACGGCGTTATTGACGGAGGCGTTACAGGCATCTCCATTATGGCCTCCAAGCTTACTGGCTACCCGCTCGGTATTTTCCTGACCCTGTTGAACCTTCCATTTCTGGTTATCGGCTACAAACAAATCGGTAAAACCTTCGCTTTATCCACATTATTCGGCATTATTGTAATGTCCATCGGAACCGCATTACTTCACAATGTAAGTGCGTTGACTCCTGGCGAACCGCTGCTCGGCGCTATCTTTGGCGGTGTTATTCTCGGCGTTGGGGTCGGGCTTGTGATTCGGTCCGGCGGCTCGCTGGATGGAACAGAGATCGTAGCTATTCTCGTCAGTGAAAAAACTCCTTTCTCGGTCGGTGAGATCGTACTGTTCGTTAACATCTTCATTCTGGGCAGTGCAGGCTTTGTATTCGGCTGGCCGAATGCCCTCTATTCCATGATTGCTTATTATATTGCCATGAAAATGATTGATATAACGATTGAAGGTCTGGATCAGTCCAAATCGGTCTGGATTATTAGTGAAAAGTACCGCGATATCGGGGATGCCCTGACAGACCGTCTTGGACGGGGCGTAACCTATCTGGAAGGTGAAGGCGGCTTTACAGGCGAAAGCAAGAAAGTCATTTTCGTCGTTATTACTCGTCTAGAGGAAGCGAAGCTGAAGAACATCGTTGAAGACTGGGATCCCCACGCTTTTGTGGCGATTGGCAACATTCACGATGTGAAGGGCGGACGCTTTAAGAAAAAAGGAATACACTAGCTCAAGGGGACAATTTCTCAGCTATTATGGCTGCGGGGGTTGTCCCCCTTTTTTGCATAGGCGGAAATCAGGTTGGATGAGCCTTGGCACGCATATGCTTTAGAATATCCTCGACAGGCTGTGGAGGAACCTTGCCGATCAAGTCGCCTATCTGATTTAGTCGTTCCTCAATATTCAACAAATGGTAATCAAGTGGTGATACATCCCGCCGTACCTCATCCCATGTAAGTGGAGTAGATACAGTCGCACCGGGGCGAGCCCGAGGGGTATAGGGAGCAGCCAGCGTTTTACCCTGATAATGCTGTAAATAATCAAAATAGATGGCTGTTCCACGCTCCTTTTTTAACCGTTCCAGAGTGAATAGATGAGGGTGTTTTTCCGTCACAAATTGTCCGACCAGCAGTCCGATGCTGCGAAGCTCGTGGAAGGTTACGCCTGTTCGAATCGGGACGATAATTTGCACTCCGGTGGCTCCGGATGTTTTGGGGACCGATTCCAAACCAAGCGAAGCCAGCACTTCACCAACGATGGAGGCAGCCTCCGTTATGCGTGGCTCCACTTCTCTGGACGGGTCCAGATCAATCATCCATTCACAGGGCAAATGGCTTCCTGCTTGATGCAGGGAGGGGTGAAATTCCAGCGCAGCTTGGTTGCCGAGCCATAGCAATTGTGGCAGCTTGTTAAGCACGATATATTCAATATCGTCATGCAACGTGGTTTCAATATAATCTGGCCGAGGCTGTGGAGCATTTTTCTGATAAAAAAATTTCCCGTGAATGCCATGTGGCCAGCGGATGACGGTCAGCAAGCGATGCTGACAATATTTGAGCAGGAAAGGTGCCAATACTGCAAGCTTGCGAAGATATAACGCTTTGGTCACACCGGCTTCCGGCCACAGCGGTTTATTCGGGTTGGTGATGGGAATTTCCTGACCTTCAATGGTAATCGTACCTTTAACAGCTTGTCCCATAGGGCTACGCTCCTTCTTTATTCCAAATAAGCTGAGCTGAAAAGTTACATGTGGCGACCGCTATCGTTTGAACAAGATGTACTTATGGATTAGGATGAGCGTCAGGTACACAATTTATCCATCAAAGGGATTGACAAGATACATTATGTATCATAAATTTATAATAAAAATACGAAGTGTATCTATTAAAGTGTCTTGAGTCAGAGCTAGAGGAGGAGTATTCTTGATTGAAAAGCAAGGTGGGGGCCTGATATTTCTGCTGAGTGTCCCACGGAGCGGAAGCTCGCTGCTTACCACTATTTTGCAAAACCATTCACGCCTGTTTGCCACCCAGGAAATGTGGTTTTTGCTCAGTCTGCATGATCTTCCTCAGTCCCATACACGACCCTATGGAGGAACAGGAATTATTCGGCAATTTTTTAAAGGTATGGTTCCTCCACCTGTATTGGAGCAGGCCTCCCGTTCGTATGCGCTTGAAATCTATAATGGTCTGCTTCAAGGCACAACAGCAGATATGCTCATCGACAAATCTCCGCGTTACTATGCGGTGCTGGAATTTATAGACCGTTTGTTTCCGGCAGCCCGCAGGGTGTGGCTTATTCGCAATCCCTTGGCTATTGCCGCTTCATTCAAAAAAGTCAATCAGCTACGAGGTGGGCGTTTTCGTTTGCTGGAGGAGCTGAAAAGCCCCCATTTTAATATGAAAATGACGGATATTACCGTTGGTCTGCTCCGTTACGCCCATTATTTTGCCACACCTCATCCACTTGCATACCCGCTTATGTATGAGCAGCTCGTATCCAATCCGGCGCTGGAGATCGAGAAGCTTTGCGGTTTTTTGGGGATCGAATATGAATCAGGAATGGAAAATTACGGAAACTTTGCGGATACTCCCAAATCCAGTTTGTTTTATAGCATGGGAGCGGGTGATCCATTCGTTGGGGAGCATGTACAGCCGCATCAGGATTCGGTACATAGCTGGCAACATCTGTTGAGTAAAGAGGAAATTGAGTTGTATTGCAGAAGCATCGGATCTCGTATATTTAGGCAGCTTGGCTACACGGAAGCGCTGGAGCAGGCTGAGCAGATTGCTGGAGTACGCTTTGAGGATGAGGCCGACGTGGAGCTGTTTAGTCGACGTACTCACCAGTTTCTCCAGCAAAGCGGATTTGAATGGAAAACTGCTTATCGAATGCTGGATGAACAGGATGCGGATAACAGGGGATTTACGAAAAGCGAAATAAATATAGTGAATGAAGGACATTATGTGGCCCCTCATGATCCTGCAAGGATGGATATGGAACGGATCGTGAATGAGCGACGGATTCAAGCGCTGGAAAACAGGCTGACCCATAGTTATGAGGAGCGTAAGCGTCTTATCGCTCAGCTCCAAGCCTATCAAGACAGCAATCAAGGTCTTCGATCTCGCGGCCTGTTTGCCCGTAAGCTGGGCCGCTGGGCGTCTATAGCGTTATCAAGTATAGGAAAAGATAAAGGGGGGAGAACGTGAGTGCAATTGCCGGAATCTACAGCTTTGGTCATGAGCCCGTAAGCGCCGAAGAAGGCGGTAAAATGATGCAAGCCCTGCGAAAATATCCCGCGGACCGCGTGTGTGCCTGGTGTGAAGACTCCATTTTTTTAGGCTGTCATGCCCAGCATGTGACCCCGGAATCTGTCCATGAGCGTCTTCCCTTTTATGATGAGCAGCGAGAGCTGGCTATCACCGCGGATGCGATTCTGGACAATCGTTCCGAGCTGTTTGAGCGGCTGGGAGTCAGACAGGAACGGCGGCAGGAAATCACGGATAGCGAGCTGATTCTACTGGTATATGACAAATGGGGGGTGAACACGCCTCAATATTTAATAGGTGATTTTGCCTTTGTCATTTGGGATGGCAAGCGGCAACGGCTATACGGCGCACGAGATATGACGGGAAGCCGTACGCTGTATACCTATCAACATGAGCGAGCCTTTGCATTCAGCACAGTTGTAGCTCCGCTCTTGGCCTTAACCTCTCTGCGGAGAGAACTGCATGAACCGTGGTTGGCCGAGTTTCTGTCCATCCGCGCCATGCAGGAATCCGTCGATATCGGTACGACTGCCTACAAGCATATTAACCAGCTGCCTCCCGCACATTGGTTCACTATGGAGGAGGGAAAGCGGACTCTCCATAAATATGTAAGTCTGGATGAGGTAGAGCCGCTGCGGCTCAAATCGGGAGGCGAATACATAGAAGCATTCCGCGAGGTGTTCTCACAGGCGGTCACTGCCCGATTACGAACGCATCGCGCCGTAGGAGCGGCCTTGAGCGGGGGACTGGATTCCGGAGCGGTTGCCAGCATTGCCGCACCATCGCTGCATTTGCAGCAAAAGCCGCTGTACGCATACAGCTATGTACCTGTTCAGGATTTTAAGGATTGGACATCGCCTTCATTGCTGGCGAACGAACGAAGCTATATTCAGTCTACGGCTCGCTATGTAGGCAACATTCACGAACATTATATGGATTTTGAAGGGAAAAGCCCGTTTTCGGAAATTGATATTTGGCTGGAACTTATGGAGGCTCCCTACAAATATTTTGAAAATTCCTTCTGGATCAGAGGTTTTTATGAAAAAGCACAGGAACACAATGTCGGTGTATTGCTGACCGGGGCAAGAGGTAATTTTACCGTTTCATGGGGCCCTGCACTGGACTATTATGCCCATCAGTTTCGCCGTATGCACTGGCTGCAATCCTTTCGGGGCTTGTGGCACTACAGCAGGCTGACCGGAAGACGTATGTCTCGTCTATTGCCCATGATGCTGAAAAAGGCGGCTTCGCTCGATTCCCGTGCATCGCTATTTCGTGGCCAACGAACTCCGGTTCCTTTGCTGATTCACCCGGAGTTTGCCAAACGGATGCATGTAGAAGATGTTCCGGTATTAAGCGGAACAGGCTGGATGAAGAATGCCGACCAGACGAGAAAAGAAAAATTTTCGAATCTGGCGATTGCCAACAAAAATGGTGTAGTCGCGACCAAACTTTCTTTGCGCTATGGCTTGTGGGAACGTGATCCGACTGGAGACAGCCGAGTGATTCGCTTTTGCTTATCTGTACCTTTTGAGCAATATGTGCAAAACGGCCGGGACCGGGCGCTTATTCGTAAAGCTATGCAGGATCATCTGCCTGACGATGTTCGGTTGAATCAGCGTGTGCGCGGCGTGCAGCCGGCAGATTGGCTCCACCGTATGATTCCTTGCTGGGATGCGTTTATGGGGGAGCTTCAATTAATGTGTTCTGATTTACGAGCCGCCGAATATCTCAATATAGAATTTATTAAGACGGCCATGTCGAAACTCCGCCATCCTCGCCCCGATCAGGCGTCGGACCCCAATATACGACTGCTGATGCACAGTTTGATCGTGTACCGTTTTCTTTGTAGATCCAATTGATTTTGATGTGATCCCGTCGGATCGTTCAGCATTTGTTGGAGAGGAGGTGATAAGATGAGCAAAAAAGAATGGCAGGAACCAACGATAGAGGTACTGGATATTAACCAGACCATGGCAGGTAAAGGCTGGAAAAATATTGATTGGGTGTCCGACTTCGATGCCGATCTTTATAATCCAAGCTAACAGAGATCATACATTTGTAGCCCATGCGGGCCGGGAGTCATAAAGATAGACCTATTACGAGCCGTCTTTATTTCTTTTGGGCTAAATGTGCTGCTCAAGGAAATAAAGACGGGACTTTTTAAAAGGCAGAGGGAGTGAGTCCTATCGTGCATGACAGGAGTATAAGTGTCGGTTGGGCCCAATATACAGCCTTTGGGCTCCGAATTGGGAGTGAACTGAAACTACCTGAGCTGGTACAGTCAGCACGGGGAGCGATAGAGGATGTGGTCATTCGTCAGGCAGATTTGACAGCATGGAGTGATCGGCTTGAGCAGACCAATTTTGTGATGCAGGGCGAACGCTTTATGTTTCAAATACCCGGCACGGCCATATATGCCGTCAGGGAAGGCAAAGAGATTGAGGTATGCATTCACTCCGGGGCCGATCTGGAGACTGTGCGGTTGTTTGTGCTGGGTACATGCATGGGCGTTCTTCTGATGCAAAGACGGATATTGCCGATTCATGGAAGCGCGGTAGTCATCAGGGACAAGGCCTATGCCTTTGTGGGCGAATCCGGTACGGGAAAATCGACATTGGCTGCTGCTTTTAGACAGGCAGGCTATCAGATGGTCAGCGATGATGTTATTGCAGTAAAAGCTACGGCATCCGAGCCTATTGTTTATCCGGCTTATCCGCAGCAGAAGCTGGGGCTCGACAGCCTGCTTCAACTGGAGGCTTTACAAGGACATAAGCGTGTACGCTCCCAAAAGCACATGTTTGTTCTAACTCACGGCAATCCTGCGATGCCACAATATGGGGATCTGCGTAAGATTGCAGGTGAATTGAATAAATATGCTGTACCCACGGGAGACGAATTCTATAACGAACCGCTTCCCCTGGGGGGCGTATTCGAGCTTGTGACAGAGGCTTCGAACCGTAAGTTTCTGTGCGAGGGTGAGCTAACCGCGGTTATGGAGCAGCCCTTGAACGTACTGGAGTGCTTGCATACATTACTATTGCATACATATCGTAGGGGAACCATTCCGCGAATGGGTTTGGGTGAATGGTATTTTGGAACGGCGGTCCGGATGGCTCGAAGAGTGGAGGGCTGGCGGCTGCTCCGAAGCAGCTCGGATTTTACCGCGTCCGAGATGGTACAACGGATACTTGATATCCTTCATAAGGAGGAAAATAGCTATGGCAGCCATTAATTCAGCCAAGGACCACTACCGCGTCATGTACGGTGAAGAGGTCTATGTCAGTGATATGGACGGAGAAAAGGTTATGATGAGCATCAACACTGGAAAATATTATAATCTGGGCTTTACAGGAGGGCGAATCTGGGAGTTGGCGGAAACTAGTCCTTCACTCGGAGAGATCGTAGCTGTCCTGACGGATGAGTATGAGGTGGACGAGGAGCAGTGCAGGCAGCAGGTACACGCCTTTGTGGCTGAGCTGGAACGGGAAGGACTGCTAA
>NZ_ASSB01000030.1:0-10577 GCF_000520755.1 Paenibacillus sp. 1-18 | reverse complement strand
TCATGGATGAATCCTCGACCAACACGATTTCAATATCCGGATGAGCTTTTTTGAATACAGGCAATACATGCGGTAGCAAATGAGAGCCTGTGATAGGCATACTACCAACCACGACCTTCCCCTTGCGCAGCTGAGAAATATCGTCCATTTCCTGCCGGAGCTGCTCGACCGCGTCGACGATTTTTTTTGCTTTTTCTACAAAGCTTGCTCCTGCATGCGTTAATTCCACCGTGCTTGTATTTCGTTGAAATAAAAGCACTCCGAGTTCTTTTTCCAATTTGGACAATTGCTGGCTCAGCGAAGGCTGTGCAATGTGCAGCTTTTCTGCTGCGCGTGAGAAGTTTTTTTCCGCCGCAATTTGCAGGGTGTATTGAAGCTGTCTGAATTCCATTGAGTTTTAAGCTCCTTATCTTATAAGCTATACCTATTACATCCAGCACCAATTATACAATATTAAAATCAATTTCCCAATCCCAATCGTTATTATGTGTCACAACTTTTATATAGATGAAGCGATTATTTCACAAAAAGGACTTTTAATACAGACAGTCAATTCTCTTAACAATTTCCTTACAAAATCCAATTAATCTTAGTTCTAGCTGTAAAATAAAGTGTCTGGGAGGAAAATGAATGCTGAACTGTTAGGGGATACATACGAAAAAGTCGGTAGCTGCACTGGTAGCGACTATGATGTTGGCAGTTAGTGGGGGGACGGCGATGGCTGCCGAGAAAGACAGGCCAATTAAAAATGTAATTATTCTTATTCCAGATGGTATGGCTAATGATGCTACTGCACTGGCTAGGTGGTATAAAGGCTCTTCCTTAACGTTAGACAGCATGGCAAGCGGCATGGTGCGTACACATTCTGCCGATGCTCCGATTGCAGATTCTGCTCCGGCGGGAACGGCTTTTGCCACAGGATATAAATCACATACGGGCTATGTAGGCGTCCTTCCGGACGAAGTGACCATGCCCGGACAACAACCTATCGCAGCAGGCGACGCCAAGAAGCCCGTAGCCTCCATTCTTGAGGCTTCCAAGCTGGCAGGTAAATCTACCGGGATCATTGCTACTTCGGAGATTATGCACGCCACTCCGGCTGATTTCACTGCCCATTACCCTGACCGTAAAAATTATGATGCACTCAGCATGCAGCAAGCCTATAACGGTGTTGATGTTGTGCTGGGTGGCGGCGGCAAGTTCCTGGAAGCATCCGAGCGTAAGGACGGGCAGGATTTGATCGCTCAAATTAAAGATCAGGGCTATGACTTTGTCACAACACCTGAAGGGCTAAAAAATTCGACCTCCAGTAAGCTCTGGGGCAGCTTCGCTCCGGAAGCCCTTGCGTACGATCTGGATCGTGATGCATCGAAGGAACCTAGTCTGGCAGAGATGACATCGAAAGCTATTGATATCTTGTCCAAAAACGACAAAGGCTTCTTTTTGATGGTCGAAGGCAGTAAAGTGGATTGGGCAGCGCATGCAAACGACCCAACGGGTATTATCAGTGATGTGCTTTCATTTGACGATGCGGTGAAGGTCGCTTTGGACTACGCCAAGCAGAATCAAAATACGGTTGTTGTAGCAGTAACAGACCACGGAAACGGCGGATTGACGATTGGCAGTAGTAATACCACAAGCAATTACGACAAAACGCCTTTAGCTTCTTTTATAGATCCGCTCAAAAAAGCGAAGCTGACGGGCGAAGGATTGGAAACCAAGCTGAATGCAGATCGCAGCAACATTAAAGATGTATTGTCGGCGTATTTTGGCATTACGGATTTGACGGATGAAGAAGTGAAAACGATCAAAGAAGCCAAAGAGGGCAGCATGAATTATGCTGTTGGACCGATCATTAGTAAGCGCGCGAATATCGGCTGGACGACAGGTGGGCATACAGGTGGGGATGTCGTGTTGTACACATATGCGCCAAATGGAGACCGTCCATCCGGTGTAATCGACAACACGGACGTCAATAAATATATGACACGTGTACTGGGACTGAATCTGGATACGGTGAGCAAGCAGTTGTTTGTTCCTGCGAAAACGGCCTTTGAAGCTAAAGGAGCGAAATTTACGGCGGATACGAAGGTCATTACGGTGACTAAGGGCAGCAACAAGTTGGAGCTTCCTGTATACAAAAACGTCGCTACGCTCAACGGTAAACTTTCCACGCTTAATGGTGTGGTCGTGTTTAACGGCGTTGATTATTTTGTACCACAGCAGGCGATTGATTTGATTCAATAAAATAAATAGAATGATCGACAAGAGCTGCTTCTTCCCTAAAAGGAGGAGGCAGTTTTTTTGCGCCGCTTTTGTGCTGCTTTTTGTGCTTGGGTAATTATGTATTTTTTGAGGCAGAGAGTGGAGATGAAATTTAATGAATGGGATATTTTGTGAAACTAATCACGTTATATCTCCGCTGATATTGCTAGAATTATAATTGTACGATACAAGCTGCTGACGAAGTGAAGTCCGGATGGACGAGGGAAGAAGGGATGAGTCACGGACGAATTATTACTGCGTCTGGCTGACGGCAAGGAATGGACGCATACGGAAATGACAAGGCTGCTGGCACGTCTGGATGAAGATCCAATCGTGCGGGCCCAATTACGGGAGCTGGCAGCTCGCACAAAAATGGAGCGTTATGGCAAGGGTGTTTTTTTACGGGGATTAATTGAATTCTCCAGTATATGTCGTCAGGATTGCATGTACTGTGGGCTGCGTGCCTCCAACAAACAGGCAGATCGCTACCGATTAAAGCCGGAAGAAATTCTGGCCTGCTGTGCGGAGGGATACGAACTGGGTTATCGCACGTTTGTACTGCAAAGCGGTGAAGATACCTGGTTTACGACGGCCCGACTGACGAAACTGATTCGGGAAATTAAAAGCCGTTTTGCAGATGTGGCGGTTACACTGTCCATTGGTGAACGGGATGATGAAACGTATGAGCTATTATACGAGGCGGGGGCAGACCGTTTTTTGCTGCGTCATGAAACAGCTTCACCTCGTTTGTACGCCAAGTTGCATCCAACAATGACGATAGAAAGCAGGCGCAGTCGTTTGCTGGCACTGCAGCGAATCGGCTTTCAGATCGGGGCCGGATGTATGGTGGGACTGCCGGGACAAACCAACAGTGAGTTGGCAGACGATCTGGTCTATTTGCATAGTCTGAGCCCGGATATGATCGGGATTGGTCCTTTTTTACCGCATAGCAACACGCCGCTCAGGGATGCCAGTCAGGGGAGTATGGAAAAGGCGCTGGATATGATTTCGTTGTCCCGATTGGTCGTTCCGGATGCGCTCATTCCGGCATCTACGGCGATGGGGACCATTCATCCCCAAGGCAGGGAAAAGGCGCTTCAGGCAGGGGCAAATGTGGTTATGCCCAATTTGTCCCCGCTGGCGGTGAGGCCCAAGTATGCGATTTATGAAAATAAAATATGCTTGGGCGATGAGTCTGCCCAATGCCGACATTGCCTGGAGCTGCGAATCCGTGGAGCTGGTTTTGAGGTGGACATGGGACGAGGTGACAGCTTAAAGGCCCAGCGACAGTTTATGAGACAGGAAACCTAGAGAGGCTATGACGACAACAAATGCAGTAATCATAAATAAGGAGATGGGTATACGTGAGTGGAGTACGGGAGAAAGTGTCGGCGGATTTTATTAATGAAGTAGAGATTATGGCGGCAGTGGAGCAGGGAAAGCAAGAGGCGAAAGATCGAAATCGGATTTTGGAAATTCTAGAAAAGGGCAGAACCTGCCGGGGACTGAGTGCGAGTGAAGCGGCGACTCTTTTACATGTGAATGACCCCGAACTGCTGGAGGAGATGTTTAGATCATCACGTGCGGTTAAAGAGCAGATTTACGGCAACCGGATTGTGCTGTTTGCTCCTCTATATGTAAGTAACCACTGCGTTAATAACTGCGAATATTGTGGCTACAAGCATACCAATGACAGCTTTACTCGCAGCCGCCTGACACCGGAGGAACTGGTCGAGGAAGTTAGGGTGCTTCAGGAAATGGGGCACAAACGGCTCGCACTAGAAGCGGGGGAGGACCCGGTCAATTGTACTATTGATTATATCGTCGATTGTCTGCGTCAGATCTACGATATAAAGGTGGACAACGGGAGCATCCGGCGGGTTAATGTTAATATCGCTGCAACGACGGAGGAGGATTACCGGAAGCTTGTGGAGGTGGGGATCGGTACGTATATTTTGTTCCAGGAAACGTATCATCGCGAAAGCTATCGCAAATATCATCTTCAAGGGCCAAAAAGGGACTATGATTGGCATACGACCGCAATGGACCGAGCCATGCGTGCAGGCATAGATGATGTGGGGATCGGTGTGTTGTACGGCCTGTACGATTTCCGCTATGAAACCGTAGCGATGCTTAAGCATGCCGAGCATCTGGAAGAAGTGTTTGGCTGCGGCCCTCACACGGTTTCTGTTCCCCGGCTTCGTCCGGCTGAAAATGTGGACCCGGAACGCTATCCGTATTTGGTGAGTGACGAGGATTTTATGAAAATTGTAGCGGTTCTTCGGCTGGCTGTACCTTATGCGGGAATGGTCCTGTCTACGCGCGAGGAGTCGGAATTCAGGGACCGTGTCATTGGTTTGGGTGTATCGCAAATCAGTGCTGGTTCTGCTACCGGTGTAGGGGCATATGCAAGAAAAGAGACGAATGATAAGCCTCAGTTCGAGGTCGGGGATCATCGCTCGCCGATGGAAATTATCAAAAGTCTGTGCCGTGGCGGATATATGCCAAGCTACTGTACAGCTTGCTACCGTGAGGGACGGACCGGAGATCGCTTCATGGAGCTTGCCAAATCCGGACAAATTCACAATGTGTGCCAGCCGAATTCGCTTCTGACCTTTCAAGAATATCTGCTGGATTATGGGGATGAGGAGGCACGTGAGCTGGGTGCTGCCGCTCTGCGAGAGAACCTGGAGCGCATACCACGTGAATCGACACGCCGTTTGACGCTTGACAGACTGGAACGACTGGAAGCAGGCGAGCGTGATCTATATTTCTAGTAATTTTTATTTCTGGTAATTTATATTTTGGTAACAGCATTACACGATATAGAGATTCTCATTATTTATATAATAGATGTGGAAAATAAAAAGCAGTCGCGTTGGAACCAGCGCGGCTGCTTTTGTGTGTCTGGAGAAAAAAATATTAATATGAGATCCTTAGGAATAATTGCTGGCCTCAACAGCTTGCTCCCATGCCAGCATAGCAGATGGAAAGCATTCAATAGCACGGGGAAAGACCCCCTGTACATAAGCGATAAAAATACCGTAGTTCACAATCGGAACCCCTGCGGCTTTCGTTTCCGACATTCGATGAAGCATTGTACGCCGATTGAGCATGCAGGCACCGCAATGAATAACCAGTGCATACTCGCTCAGATCGTCAGGAAAGCTGGAGCCGGATGCATGCTCGATAATGAGGCGTTTGCCTATGGTTTGACGGAGCCAGCGGGGAATTTTCACTCGACCGATATCGTCAGATTGGCACTGGTGCGTGCAGGCCTCGGCTATGAGTACGCGGTCTCCATCCTTGAGTCGATCAATGGCTCTTGCGCCTCGCACCAACTCGTCAAGATCGCCTTTATGACGGGCAAACAGGATGGAAAAGGAGGTAAGGGGCACATCCTTGGGCGTGTCTGCCGCTACCTTCATAAAAACCTGAGAATCGGTAATGACCAAGCGAGGCTTACTTCCCAGTCGCTCCAACGTCAACCGTAATTCATGCTCTTTGGTCACGACTGCGATGGCATCGCTCTCCAGTGTATCGCGGATGGTCTGCTGCTGCGGCAGGATCAATCGACCCTTCGGTGCAGCTTTGTCGATGGGAACGACCAGCACGACAATATCGCCGGATGACAGCAGATCACCGACAATGCGAAAACGATCCTCGTTTTGGGGGAGGGTACCAGTGATAGCCTTTTTCAGTTCCGCATCTCCCCAGCGCATAGAGGCACTGAAAGGAATCAACGTGAGATCCAGTTCAGCCTGCAGCGTTGTGATCGTTTGTGCTGATTCAGGAAGGGTATCGACTTTATTTAATACCCCGATGACAGGAATCTTTTTGGTGCGGAGCTTTTCGAGCAGCTCGTGCTCGAAGGTTCCGACTCCCACAGTAGCGTCGATAACCAGCAGCGCTAAATCGGTACTGTTTAGTATTTGTAGCGTTTTGTCACGACGCAGTGCCCCGATCTCACCCTCATCGTCCAGTCCGGCGGTATCCACCAGAACGATGGGGCCTGCAGGGAGTAGCTCCATCGGCTTAAAAACTGGGTCCGTAGTCGTTCCTTCTACAGGAGATACCACAGCGGCGGGCTGACCGGTCAGGGTGTTCAGAATACTGGATTTACCCGCGTTGCGGCGACCGAGCAGGGCGATATGTGGTCGGTTACTACGCGGGGTATCATTCATTCCCATGGTGAGTTCCTTCTTCCTGCCCCGGAATTCCGGGCTTGGTTACTGTATAGGGATGGCACAATTGCTCAATCCGTGAGCGTGTCAGTAGGCCGCGCTCCTCTGCAATATCCTCTGGTGTGCGATCCTGTGCAATAGCTGCTGATGCAATGGAGGCAGCTTCATCATAGCCAAGCTCCGCGACCAGCGCGGAAGCCATCACAGCTGAGTTGCGCAGATTTGCAGAGCAGCGTTCCTCATGTACGACCAGGCCGCGTACACACCGTTCCGTGAACAATTGAACGGCATTGCTGAGAATTTGCAGCGATTCCAGCAGTGATTCGGAAATCAGCGGCAGGACCGCGTTCAACTCCAGCTGTCCGGAGGCAGCCGCCATCGTGATAGCCGCATCCTCCGCTATCACGCGCATTGCTGTCAATCCGGCCATTTCAGCCATCACCGGATTGACTTTGCCAGGCATAATAGAGGAGCCAGCCTGGACCGGAGGCAGCGTGTATTCCCCGAGACCACCGAAAGGACCAGAGGCCAGCAGACGAAAATCGCCAGATATTTTAAGCAGGTTCACGGCGGCGGATTTGAGCAGACCCGATACCTCCACGAAAACATCCATATTCTGGATCGGGTCCATGGGGTGGTCACTGCGACATAGCCCCAACCCAGTCTCGTCCGCCAGCTTTTCGACCATCCGGTAGCTGTAAGCGCGAGGCGCATTCATACCTGTGCCAATTGCCGTGCCGCCAATAGGGATTTCTCGCAGCCGTTCTTCAGCTTTGTAGAGCCGCCAGCGGTCACGTGCTATGGCCTTGGCGTAGGCACCGAAGCCTTGCCCGGCCATCATGGGCAGGGCATCCATCAGCTGTGTGCGACCCAGCTTGAGCAGGTCGGCATATTCCATTTCTTTATGCTGCAAAGCCTCCTGTAACGAAGACATGGCGTCACATAAAGGCCGAAGCAGCCGTATCGCTGCAATTCGCAGCGCTGTAGGATAGACATCATTCGTAGACTGGCAGCAGTTGACATCATCGAGTGGATGTACAAGCTCGTACTGTCCGGTCTGGCCCCCAAGCTGTACGATGGCCAGATTAGCAATGACTTCGTTCACATTCATATGGGTACTAGTGCCGGCGCCGCCTTGCAGGGCATCGACAGTGAACATATTTTGGTACCGTCCGGCGAGTAATTCGTCGCAGGCATTGATAATGGCAGCAGCACGGTGGGCAGAAAGTCGTTTCTGCTCACTGTTCACTTGAGCGGCTGCTTTTTTGACCAACACAAGAGCCTGAATCAGTTGTTGGTTCACGGGCCTGCCACTGACTGCAAAATTGTTCATCGCGCGTGCCGTGTGAATACCATAAAAGGCATCCGCAGGAATTTCCATGTCTCCTAGCGCATCCCGTTCAGTACGCGTATCTTGGGCCAGAGGAGAAGATGGGTTCATAGACCCGTCGCCGGAATGCGCGTCATATGCAGCAGCTGACGTGCACTTGCAACGCGTTTCTCCTCAACCCGGGCATGAACCAGATCTGGCTCGACCAGCTTGAGGGCTTTTGTTGGGCATTTTCCAATGCAGGCCGGGCCGCCGTCCACACCTTCGCACAGATCACATTTGCTGGCAATCATGCGCTCTTTGGGTTGCAAACGGCCTGACATATTGGTGTACAGTCCGTCCTGTACAACAGGCTGCCCGTCTTTATATTGGGGCACCATGGTAATTGCGCCGTATGGGCAGGCGATCATACAGGTTTTACAGCCAATGCAGCTTTCGCTGTTAATGAGAATGCAGCCATCTGCGTTCGTAATGGAGCCGTTCGGACAAGCGTTGGCGCATGGGGCGTCCTCGCAGTGACGGCACTGCACCGGTGCGGTGACTCCAAATGATTTGATGACCTTCAGACGAGGGTGAAAATGAAACTCGTCATCCGGCGAGATAAAAGGGTTATTCGTTGAATGTGCGATGACACATGCGATTTCACAGGTACGACAGCCGATACACTGATCGGGATCAGCTAAAACAAAACGATTCATACAACTCGACTCCTCTCTAACTAACGACAAAATATAATTTCTACTGACTAACCTTACGTGTATAACGTACTAATGAAGGGAGTAATCGTTATTCTCTTTAGTGGAAACATCACGGCTGCGGCTCTGCTTGCCGGGTCCGCGTTTGTGAAAGGTCGTGTGCAGCAGATGATGCGATACATGACCTAGCGGCTCACCCAGGAATTCATCATAAAGCTTGATGATAAAAGGGTTCTCATGCGATTTGCGCACCTGAGATGCAGCGTCATGTCCATAGATGGACGATTTACGCGCACGATAAGCCTCAATTTTTTGTTTTTCTAACATGAGCTTGGGTTGCCCACCTCCACTGATACATCCAGCAGGACAGCCCATTACCTCAATAAAATGATAATCACATTCACCCGCCTGTACACGATCCAGCAGCTGATAGGCATGCTGCAAACCGGCGACGACCGCCACCTTGAGGTTCAGCTCGCCGACCTGAACCTCGGCTACACGAATGCCTTCTTCGCCACGTACAAAATCCAGTTGGAGCTTTGGCAGCTTCTCATTCGTAAGCAGCTCGTAGCCTGTACGGATGGCAGCCTCCATTACCCCTCCAGTTACACCAAAAATAGTGCCCGCTCCTGAATATTGTCCTAACGGGGAATCGAACTCTTCATCGGGCAGGCTCATAAAATCAATTCCGCTCTGCTTAATCCAGTATGCAAGCTCACGCGTTGTCAGTACCTCGTCCACATCACGGTAACCGTCAGATTCCATTTCGGGACGATCGCATTCAAATTGTTTACAGGTACATGGCATGATTGCAACGCTGTAAATATTCGCAGGCTCCACCTTATCCAGCTGCGCACCATAAGTTTTGACTAGTGCTCCCACCATTTGCATAGGTGATTTGCAACTGGATAGATGGTCCAGCAGATCGGGATATTCTATCTCCGCAAAACGCACCCATGCTGGACAGCAGGATGTGAACATTGGCAACGGTCCGCCCTCGGTCACGCGGCGAATCAGCTCGGTGCCTTCCTCCATGATGGTTACATCAGCTCCAAAGTTCGTATCATATACCCGATCGAAGCCAAGGCGGCGAAGGGCTGCGGCCATTTTGCCTGGCGTCAGCGTACCGAATGGCATGCCAAATTCCTCCGCAAGTGACACACGAATAGCCGGAGCGCATTGGACGATACGAAGCTGTCCTGGTTTCTTCATCATGTCAGTTACCTTGTTTAGGCTATAGCTATAATAGGCAGCGAACAGTGGTTCGCCGATGTTGGCAGGCATATCGCGTTCAAGCATACGCTCCTGCCGTCTGATGGCGGCTTCCTGTGGAGATACATCCGCCCAATCTGATGCGTATACACTGCATATTTGTACACATTGACCGCAAAAAACACAGCGGTCTGCGTTCACAGTTTGCGGTTCTCCCGGCAGCCCTTCTATGGCACCTACCGGACAAACTCCCGCGCAGCGTCTGCATCCAGTGCACAGCGTAGGGTCGATATGAATGACAGGGTCTGTATGATCAGTCGCCTCCATACAAGGAGGAGAAGAGATCTTGTCTGTTGTAGTTGACATATTTTTCTACCTTTCTGCGGGCTGATTTTGACCTTACAAGCGCGGGAAAAAGACTTCCTTACGACGCTCTGGAGGCGAGTCGACTATGCCTTTGACCAGCCGTAGCACATGATTTGGACAGGCCTCTACACAGGCAGGCTGTCCGTCTGTAGTTTCTGCGCACAAATCGCATTTGCTTGCCGCAGTACGGGGAAGGGCAGCTCGATTTGCACGGTGAGTCAAACCGGACTGTGTCACGACGTGTCCGGCCCGATAGACTGGAGACACCTCAATGGCCCCGAAGGGGCAGGCCAAAACACAGGAAGTACAGCCGATGCACCGTTCCTCATCAATCATGACCACGCCGTCCTCCTGACGAATGGCCTGCACCGGACAGGCATGTGCGCAGGGGGCATTTTCACAATGCCGGCATTGCACCGGCACATACGTATCCCCGGCGCGTACAACATACACCTTGGGGACGACAGGTACGCTGACGGTTCCGACCGAGGCTCCAATGCCGCCTGCCTGACTGTGAACGGCGAA
>NZ_ASSB01000029.1:0-54374 GCF_000520755.1 Paenibacillus sp. 1-18 | reverse complement strand
GGGGCTGGCTGCCGTGACAGGATACCGGGCGGTAAAGCTCGGAGGGAGCGATGCAGGCTATAAGGACTGGTTTATACAGCGGTTTGGTAAACCGGGTTTTACGGTTGAGGTCGGATTGGGCGTAAACCCGCTACCCATGCGTGATTACGACGACATTTCTGCAGAAGTGGGTATGTTAATGGCAGCAGTGCTGTCATGGTAAAAGACTAAGCCATCTGGAACGTAATGATTCATTCGTACGTATGTAGGGGGAACACGTTTTTTACAAGTGTTCCTCTTTATGTATCCCTTTAACGGGTAAATATACTTAGGAGCATTGGAAATGGAGTGAACAACCTATGAAGTGGAAAAGATTACTATCTCTCCGTCAATGGTCACATGTATTTCGGCGTATGCCCCGCTTAATTACCTCTTCAAGGATTCCTTGGAGTGAAAAATTACTTTTTGCCGTTCCTGTGTTGCTTTATTGGGTGCTGCCTGATGTTATGCCCTTTATGCCCGTCGATGACATTGGGGTGACGCTGCTGCTCATGAATTGGTTTGTAACCCGTGCCGAACGAAAGTATCCCGACGTGCTTGAAAAGCAGCATGCACGTGTTCGGTAGACGTAAACTTATGAATTTCGTGATTGCGATTTTACACGATTTTCTTTACAATAGGAATATTGACTTTTGTTATGCTGCCATTTATCTATTTTTTCTTTGAGATAGAGGCTAATCATCTGTAGTTGCTGATTTTACCTGCTAGGTTGTGTGGTGTGATTGGTATCCCAAAGACCACATTTCATTTGATGAATATGAAGGAGATGAAGTTACATGAATTGCAAAATTACTCGTAACGCAGCTAAAGTATTAAAGCTTGAACTGGATAAGACAGAAAACCAAGGAAAGAGCCTGCGCGTGGTCATTACGCATGCTCACGGAGATCATGCTCATTACGGGCTTGATTTGGACACGCCTAAAGAAACAGATACTGTAGTATCTACAGATAAAGGTATCGATGTTATTTTGGAAACAGGTCAGCCACTGCTGGATGGTGTGAAAATTGATTACTTGTACTTCCCCCAAGAAGGATTTGTCATTACTAACCCTTCCCAAGGCAATCACGGCGACCACTAAGCCGGAGCAAGGAGGGATGAAAGATGGCCAATGATATTCGCGTATGTGATGAATGTAATCATATTCGCTTGAAAACGATCTTGCCCAAATTGCAAAAGATGGCACCGGATGCCGAGATCAAAATCGGCTGCAAATCGTATTGCGGTCCTTGTGGAAAACGGGCGTTTGTGTATGTGAACGGACGTTACGTGAGTGCGGCCACAGAGGATGAGGTCTTGGAAAAGGCTGCGCGTTTTATAAAATAGCTCGGCGCACAGCATTCACAACTTTTTGCATAGTTCCCCTTCTTCTGATCCATGCTAATGGGTGTAGACCACTGCCCAGAAGGAGGAGTGACTCATGGCCCAGTATGATTCCAATCTCGACGATCACAGTGTCGAGGCCCAGACGCAAAACTCGGTGGACAAGCTCCACCATGCCGTGTCTCAGGCGTTGTC
This sequence comes from Paenibacillus sp. 1-18, assembly GCF_000520755.1. Taxonomy (NCBI): domain Bacteria; kingdom Bacillati; phylum Bacillota; class Bacilli; order Caryophanales; family Paenibacillaceae; genus Paenibacillus; species Paenibacillus sp. 1-18. The sequence goes on along the minus strand of NZ_ASSB01000029.1, from coordinate 52,819 downwards.
ACATCCGGCTGAGCAATTGATTGAGCAGGCGGAGCAGTCTCGCACTCATGCAGAGCATGCCATACAGCAGGCGAAGGATAGTCTTGGTGACGATGCAGTAGAAGTTGCCGAGGAAATGCTGGATGAAGAGGTAGGGCGGCTTGAGCAGGCCAAAAAAACGTTGCGTCCCTAGACATTCGTCATTGTACATGAGTGCAGTCTAGCGACTGTGAATACAAAAATCCCGATCAACAGCACATCTAGGCTGATTGATCGGGATTTTTTGTTTCCCTCGTTACTTATTCGCTTGTGATTCCCACTGGCGAATGAGGTCGTACGTGATGACCTGATCGGAAATGTTCAATCGATTAAGAGCCTCGGTATACCCCGGTCCGCAGGCATTCACATCCGTAGGCTGGCCTGTAGACAGGTTGTAACAGGTCCCTTTGGAGAATGTACCATCCTCAGATGGAATGTAGTACACTTGACCATCCGTGAAAGCACCGCTGCGCAGCACGACCATACGCGGTTTCCCGCTAAACAGATCATTCCCCATAAAATGATAGGGTTTAGTAGAGATCCCGAGCAGATGCATTACAGAAGGCGTCAAATCCAGCTGTCCTGCCGGTTCCGTATAGGTCCCAGCATGACTTCCATCAGGAAGATGCACAAGCAGCGGCACCTGGTTCATGATCTTCTGCATGTCCAAGTCTGTTAGTGGCTTGCCCAGAAACTTTTCATATAGTGCTTTATCTTTAATAGAGTTGTCATGATCCCCGTAGAACATCAGGATCGTATTGTCCCACAAACCGTCTTTCTTCATCTGCTCTACCAGCTCGCCCAATGCTTCATCTACATAATGGACAGATTTCAGATAGTCTCCGAACATCGTGCCTTCAAACTCGCCAACGTCCAGATCTACTGCGTCAGGGGACAGGTTGTACGGATGATGGCTGGAAATGCCGACCATATAGGCATAGAACGGTTGTTTGACTTCGGTAGTGAGATCATTGAGCGTTTGACGGAAGAAGGATTTGTCTCCCAATGACCAGCCCAGTGGCTCATCTATTTCAAAATCTTTTTTACTGTAGAACTTGTCATAGTTCATCGCCTTGTACATCGTATAGCGGTTCCAGAAGCTGCTGTCGTATACGTGAAACGCATTTGGACTATAGCCAGTACCCTTTAAAATAGAAGGCAATGTATCGAATTTATGGTCTGCATAACGGATAAATACCGAACCCGTAGGTAGCGGATGCAATGAAGCATGTGTAGAAAAGTCCGCGTCCGAAGTGCGACCCTGTGCAGTTTGGTGAAAATAATTGTTGAAATACATACTTTCCTTCATCAGCTTGTCAAAGTTAGGCGTAATCGCTTGGCCGTTGATCTCTTTGCCGATAAAAAAGTTCATAAACGCTTCAGCCTGAATGACCATCACATTTTTGCCCTTATACTTACCGGACAGATCATTTTTCACCTGAAGCAGCTTCTGATGCTGATTAAACCATTGCTTGTCCTTGTCCGATTCGGCTTGAGCCAACGTAGGCTGAGTTCCAAGATGATCCTGACTATAGCGGTAGATATCATATCCGTGAAATCCGATCAATCCGGTTACGTTGTACAAGGCCATCGACCACCAACTACCGACAAATATGCCGGTTGCCCAGGTTGAGGTATAATATTTGATCGGTCCAAAGGTGAAAATATAGCCAATTACGAAGGCCAGTGCGCCTTTGGAGAAGCGGAGCAGGAATCTCTTGGCAAACGAGCTTCGGGACGTTTCCGCGTAAGGATCAGTTGTTGTATACCGACGCCGCAAGAAAGCCACGAATATCACATATGGAATGAACAGAATCCAGTCTGCAAAAAAGAAAATATCCCACCAGTACATCAGGGAAACGATGCTCCCCCCCAGGGAATCAACCTGTCCGGCTTGAAGCAAGACGGGAATCGTAATGAAATCCTGAAAATACCGGTAATAAACCATGTCGGAATAAATGAGCGCGGTGAGCAAAATATCGAGCACCACTAGCGCAACCAGACGTCCGCGACGTGGTAGCCACAAGGTCCAGAAGCTTACAAGCAAGAGTGAACCCATTGCGATGACATAATCCAACAGATTCATATCAATATTTTGGGCATGCAGGTTATAATGAATCAATACGAGCTTGCCAATCATAAGTACAAAAAATAGACCCAACCCGAAATATCGGGACAGTAGTAATCTGCTGAACATGTTTCCAGTGCGACTTGCACTGGCCGTGCGAATAACCAACACTTTACCCCCTCCGGCAGAAATGTTCGGCTAGTATAAACTATAGATTAACATCATGTTAAAACCGAAATGCCTTTAATTATTATAGCGCTCATCTGGCACATTTCAATGATTAAGTAAAGAAAATACAGCATTTCCCTTTCGATAATAGAATGCAGCGGTACAGTTTATTAGGCTGAGCAAGCACAAACCAGGCCAGGAGTCGAACAGAGAGTCCGTTTCCTGGCCTGAGTTTTATCTATTTAGGACTGCGATGGCAAAATATCTTTGCGACGGGGAGGAAGAGGGCCTAGATACTGATAGTATTGGCATTCAATCCGGCCATTAAACAGCTTGCGACGCTTATCTGCCTTGCGGCCCCAATAATGCTCAAATTGCTTGGTGGAGCTGATGGCAAAGAAGGACCAGGTCTTCATTTCGGCTGCTGTGCGTGCGAGTGTACGAATCAGCTTTTCCACTTCGGGTTGCTCGCTCAGTCTTTCGCCATAAGGTGGGTTTGTAATCATTACACCGTATTGGCCCTCGAGTCTGACCTTGCTTGCAGGCATCACCTTCAGTGAAATGTCATTAGCGAAGCCTGCCGCTTTCACAGCCGCCTCAGCAACTTCGATGGCACTTGGATCAATATCGCTGCCTGCGATCTCAAAAGGAATATCATCGCGGGTCAAATCCATTGCCTCGTCACGGGCTTGATTCCATAATTCTTTGCCAAGGACAGGCCAGTTTTCAGAATTAAAGGTGCGTCTCAGACCTGGCGCAATATTCCAGGCTTGCATGGCGGCTTCGACCAATAAAGTCCCGGAACCGCAGCACGGATCGTAGAAGGGGCGATCCGGGCTCCAGCGGCTAAGCTGAATCAGAGCAGAAGCCATCGTCTCTTTTAGAGGGGCCTCTGTAACAAGTTTGCGGTAGCCGCGTTTGTGCAGCCCTGGCCCGGTTGTATCCAGCGTCAGCAATGCACGGTCATTCAGTAGAATGACCTCAATGACATAACGAGGGCCGTCCTCGGCAAACCAATCTGTGTGGTAGGTTTCCTTGAGCTTTTCTACAATGGCTTTCTTGACGATTCCCTGACAGGCCGGTACGCTGCTAAGCTGTGATTTGTGAGAACGTCCCTCTACGGGAAACTCACCATCTACAGGAATCCAATCCTGCCATGGCAATGCCTTGGTACCCTCAAACAGCTCGTCGAAGGTGGTTGCGGCAAATTCACCCATTTTAATAAGAACGCGATCTGATGTGCGAAGCCACAGATTACATCGACATATATCCATATAATCTCCGGAAAAAACGACGCGGCCATTCTCGACGGTCAGATTCTCATACCCGAGTTCTCTGAGCTCCCGGGCCACGACGGCTTCAAGTCCCATCGGCGCAGTTGCAATTAGTTGCAGTTGAGTCATTAAACGTATTCACTCCGTCTCCATAATCATGTAAGCTTGGTTCAATCCCTATAGTATAGGTCATTGTACACAAAGAGACAAATTAATCAGGCAAATCATTCAGACAAATTATTTAACGAAGGACACCGTATTCAACCTGCGTTATGATAAAAGCAAGAAGGAGAGATGGAACATGGAAATTACACCGAATATGACGCCTGAACAATATGTAGACCAACTGGTACAGGAGGATGAAGCGCTGCGCGGCATCAGGGAGGCCATCATTGGAGAGGGAATGCCTGAGGTGTCGGTTGCTCATCCCTATGGCAAGCTACTGACTTTTTTAATTGAGGTGTCCGGCGCCCAGGAGGTATTGGAAATTGGCGCGTTGGGCGGGTACAGCGGGTTATGTCTGGCTCGTGGGCTGGGGAAAAAGGGACGTATTGTATCCTTGGAGCTAAAAGAAGCGTATGCGCGACTTGCGCATAAGCATATGAAAAATAACGGTTACGGTGATTGTGTTGAATATCGTATTGGACCTGCAGCGGACAGTTTGCAGGCACTTCAGGAAGAGGGACGAACCTTTGACTTTTTTTTCATTGACGCGGATAAGGAAAATTACCCGGTATATTTGGAATATGCGATTGCTCTGGCGAAGCCGGGTGCCATTATTGTCGGCGATAACTGCTTCCTTCGTGGACGTACGCTGAATACAGATAAAAATGGTCCTGCCGTACAGGCCGTGAGACGCTTTAATGAAACGATCGCTACAGACCCGCGTCTGGTAAGTACGCTTTTGCCAGCCTATGATGGTTTAGCACTAGCGAGAGTAAAATAACACGCAGCTCCTATCTCCATAGCTCCACAAAAAAGACCTCCGTGTCCACAACAACGTGGAGCGGAGGTTCTTCAATGTTTCCAAAATGCTAATCTCACAGTAGGTTGTCTTACCTGAAATCATGCGCGGTCTTATCACTATAGAGTTTCATACGTACCCAGAATATGTTGACGATCAACAGGACACCCGACATAATGAACAGTCCTTCGATGCCGATAAACCCGGACAGTACCCCACCAATAACTGCACCCAGCATATTCCCTAGCGCAAGCGAGCTAGTATTGAAGCCGAAAGAGCGGCTTTCCATGCCTTCTGGTGTATACGTGCGAATCAGTGCATTTACACTGGGCAACAGGCCGCCCATAAACACACCCATGAAAAAGCGGATAATGACAAGTTGCCAAACTTCATTGACAAAAGCCTGCGGAATGAGCATAACTGCTGTTCCGAGCAGGGAGATGGTCAAAATTTTGTGAGCTCCTATCTGGTCACTCAATCTTCCAAGCAGCGGTGCAGCCACCATATTGGATACGCCGGTAATGGCCGTAACAAACCCGGCAATCAGTGCAATTCCTTCTGTGGAGCCATATAGCTTCTGTACATACAAAGGTAGCAGTGATACCGTGCTAATCATGGCAAACTGGAGCAGGAAGGTCACGGTGAACAAAGCTGGAAGCTGAGGCGTATGGCTTAGCTCCTTTAGCCCGGCAAGTACCGAGATTTGCGGAGTACGTGCAGCTTCCGCTTTGCTGAAGTTTTCTTTAACCAGAAACATTGCAATTAAAGAGGCCAGGAAAATAAGAGATCCTGTAATGTAAAAGATTGGTCTGAATCCGACCAAGTCTGCCAAAAAACCACCTAGGAGAGGGCCAAGAATTGTGCCAGCCATCTGACCAGATTGTATAATGCCCATCGCGAATCCAGTTCGCTCCTTAGGTGTGGTACCCGACACCAGAGAAATGGAGGCCGGATTGAAGCCCGAAATCGTACCGTTCAGCAGACGGAGTGCTAACAGCTGCCAAGGATGGGTGACCAAGCCCATGCATCCGATCACTAGGGCCATACCGAAGCCTGAGCGAAGCAGCATGACCTTGCGCCCATATCGGTCCGCCAGCTTGCCCCACAAAGGCTGAAATATAAATGAGGTCAAAAAGTTTGCGGCAAAAATAACTCCGGCCCATAGACCGATATCGTGCTCTCCCTTTACATGGAGGTCATGAGCCAGATACAGGGCGAGGAACGGAGTTATCATTGTAATACCCGCATTGACCAGAAACTGACCGACCCATAGCACAATGAGGTTGATTTTCCATGTCTCCCACGATTTCAATGTGCGCTCACTTCCTTTCTGCCATTCTCATCCTGTTGTAATAAATGTTCATCCATATATAATTACCCGGAGCTTTAAAAAAGCCATTCCTTTAGTATAGCACACTTCATTGGAACTTTATCCAAATGTCATGGGTTTGTCATGGTTTGTTCGAGAGCGGCGGTTGTTACGACTCTTGAAAAAGGGCATAATAAAATATAGTATTTATGATTCGAACTGGAGGCTGAAGTCATGACCTACAATGATACCTTTATTCGCGCTTGCCGCAAGCAGGCTGTGGATCATATTCCCGTATGGTACATGCGGCAGGCCGGAAGGTATGACCCTGAGTATCGCAAAATTAAAGAAAAATATACGTTGCTAGAAATTTGCCGCCAGCCCGAGTTGGCCGCAGAAGTGACTTTAATGCCCGTGCGCAAGCTTGGGGTGGACGCTGCTATTTTATATTCTGATATTATGAATCCGGTAGCCTCGCTTGGGGTTGATTTTGATATTGTCAAAAATATTGGCCCGGTTATTGATAATCCGATCCGGTCAGCTGCGGATGTAGACAAACTGCGCCCGATTGATGTGGAACGCGATCTGGGTCATATCTTGGAAACGATTCGTATCCTGGACCGTGAATTGAAAGTGCCATTAATTACGTTCGCTGGGGCGCCTTTTACAATCGCCAGCTATTTAATAGAAGGAAGACCATCCAAAGGATATATTCGTACCAAAGCGATGATGTATGGAGAGCCTGAACTATGGCATCGTCTGATGGATAAGCTGGGGGATATGGTGATTACATATGTACGTGCCCATATCGCTAACGGCGGTAAGGCATTTCAATTGTTTGATAGCTGGGTAGGCGCGCTTACGCCTTATGATTTCCAAACTTTTGTCCTACCGACCATCACGCGTATTTTCCATGAGTTGTCCGATCTGAATGTACCTAAAATTTATTATCCAGGTGTAAGCTCCGGTGAGTTGCTCCCACATTTAAGTGAGGTAAAAGCCGACGTGATTGGGCTGGACTGGCGGGTAAGTATACCTGAAGGGCGCCGTCGTCTGGGGAACGGTTTTGGTGTGCAGGGAAACCTGGACCCTTATGTGCTCACGGCCCCAATAGATGTGATCAAGCAGTACGCAAAAAAAATCGTAGATGAAGGAATACTGGAGCCAGGATATATTTTTAATCTGGGTCACGGGTTATTTCCTGAGGCCTCGCTAGATAAGTTAAGAGAGCTTACGGAATATGTACATGAGTATTCACGCTCCGTTATATCAAAGAATTAATACATTTAGAAATATTCAAGGGGTGATCTGTTAATGAAAACCAAAGTGGGTGTTCTGGTTATGTCCTACGGGACGCCGGAGAGTCTGGATCAGGTCGAAGCCTATTATACACATATTCGTCGCGGTAATGCCCCCTCAACGGAGCAGTTAAAGGAATTGAAAGATCGCTATGAAGCTATTGTGGGCGGTGTTTTTCCACTGCGTCAGAATACGGATCGTCAGGTTCAAAATCTGCAAGAAACCTTAAATCGGGAGAATCGCAACCCGGGCATTGAATTTATTTGTTATCAGGGACTCAAACATGCCAAGCCGTTTATTGAGGATGGTGTGGAAGCAATGGTGCAGGATGGTATCCGTACAGCGGTGGGTGTCGTGCTGGCTCCGCATTATTCCGTTATGAGTGTAGGTACTTACATTAAGCGTGCACAGGCCAAGGCACAGGAACTGGATCTGTCTATAACTTTTGTAGAGAGCTATTATCTTCATCCAAAGCTGATTAAGACGCTCACAGAGCGTGTGAATGCCAAGTTGGCGCTTTTTGAAGAAGCAGGGGCCAAACGTGATGAGGTTCGTGTTCTGTTCAGTGCGCATAGCCTGCCTGAGCGGATTGTGGCTATGAGTGATCCTTATGTGGAGCAATTAATGGCTACATCGCAGGCTGTTGCGGACAAGGCGGGAATTACCAACTGGCAGTTTACGTGGCAAAGCGCGGGTCGCACGGCAGAGCCTTGGCTGGGGCCTGATATTTTGGATACCATGCATAGTCTCAAGGAAGAGCAGGTAGAGTATGTGCTCGCTGCGCCGGTCGGCTTCGTATCCGATCACTTAGAGGTGCTATACGATCTGGATATTGAAGCACAGGCTTTGGCGAAGGAGCTGGATATGCGTTTTCAGCGCATAGATTCGCTCAACAGTGATCCGCTATATATGGAGACGCTTAGTGATGTCATCATAGACCAATGGAAAAAGGGATGAGGACATAATGGAGCAAAAATTACGCAAAATTGTGATTGTAGGCGGCGGCTTGACCGGGCTTAGCGCAGCTTTTTACACACGGAAAATGTACAAGGAGGCTGGCTACACACCACGAATTACACTGGTGGAGAAGGCTCCTGTGCTGGGCGGCAAAATTGAAACGTTGCATAAAGACGGGTTTGTGATTGAAAAGGGGCCGGATTCCTTTCTGGCCCGTAAAACAGCCATGATAGACCTGGCAAAAGAGCTGGAACTGGATCATGAACTGGTGAGCACGAATCCCGACGCAAAAAAAACGTACATTTTGCATGAAGGACAGCTTCATCCGATGCCTCCCGGTCTGGTACTGGGCATTCCTACGGAACTGAAGCCATTTCTGCGCAGCGGATTAATCTCCTTGGGTGGGAAATTGCGGGCTATGATGGATTTTGTCATTCCCCCCCGCCGCGAACCTGGAGATGAGGCATTGGGTGATTTCATCGAACGTCGACTGGGTAAGGAAGTGCTGGAAAATGTAACCGAACCGCTGCTGGCCGGGATCTACGCCGCCAACATGAAGACGCTAAGTTTGCAGGCGACTTTTCCGCAATTTGCAGAGGTTGAGCAGCAATACGGAAGCCTCATTCACGGGATGATGACTGGGAGAAAACCAGCCGAGACACATACTGGTACGAAAAAAAGCGTCTTTATGACCTTCCGTCAAGGCCTGCAAAGTTTGGTGCATGCGTTACTGAATGATTTGTATGACTGTGATTTGCGCACGGGAATTGCTGTTACCGAATTCACAAAGACAGCAGAAAGTGAAGAAAGCGCCTATCGTGTTACTCTGGACAATGGAGAGACGCTGGAGGCAGACGATATTTTTGTAACGACTCCAACCTTTGCTGCTGCACCGCTCTTGCGAGAGCATGTGAATGTGGCTGCACTGGAGGCTGTAAATTATGTATCTGTGGCCAACGTGGTTATGGCCTTCGATAAGAAAGATATTGAGAATGTCTTTGACGGTTCCGGTTTTCTCGTTCCCCGTAAAGAGGGGCGCAGTGTGACGGCTTGTACGTGGACGTCTGCCAAGTGGCTGCATACCAGCCCGGATGATAAGGTGCTCCTGCGTTGCTATGTAGGGCGAGCAGGAGCGGAGGAAACCGTAGAATTGCCGGATGATGATCTGATTGCGCTGGTACGGCAGGATTTGAAAGAGATGATGGGAGTTACGGCGACTCCGTTGTTTACCGAAATTACACGTCTTCGCAATTCCATGCCGCAATATCCCGTAGGGCATCCGCAGGCTATAGCCGATCTGCGGGAAGAGCTGGGAACTGCCATGCCGGGAGTGTATGTTCTGGGCGCTGGCTATGATGCGATCGGCTTACCGGATTGCATCCGTCAGGCCAAGGAGTGGGCCGCTAATGCCGTCCAAGCAGCACAGCAGGAAGCGGTTAAGGTACAGTTGTAAAAGTTCGATGATGAACCCTTCGTGTTCTAGGCGAGGGGTTCTATTTATATTGAAATTTGATATATAATGGAGAAGGTGAAAAATTCGCCGAATAAAAGGAATTCATGCATATGCTATGGCATAGAAGGAGTGAAGAATGTACCCTCCCAGATCACAGCGAAATGAAGGTAGGAAGAAAACGAGAAAAACCAAAATAGGCAAGGCTTGGATCTTAACGAATCTTGTCCTGCTGCTAATGATTATAGGTCTTTTCGGTTATTATTACATATTTGAACGTGACAACAGTAGCTCACTTGCGGACAACGGAGAGCTTTCGCAATCAGAGAAGAAAATCCAAACGGGATCTACTGGGGAAGGAGGGGCTTCTGCCCCGGTGAGCAAGAATGTTACAGCCTTGTCCAGTAAACAACTGGACGAAGGTTCTGATGTAGATAAGCAGGCTACTGACGATGGAGCAAAGCAAGCTGCTGATGCTACGGCAAATACGGGCAACCGTTCGGAAAAACCGTTGGATACCAAAGATTCCGAAAATGATTTATTGGTATCGGATTCATCCTCAGAAAAAGCTGGGTATGCATGGGGCGATTCTACAAACAAGAATACCTCAGGTAGCGAGCCATCTGCCCATAGGAGCGAAACGGCTGCTACAAATAAAGCTGAAACGGACGGTAACCCTTCATCCACAGTCACGCTTCACTTTGTAGGGGATGTGCAGTTTTCCGGTAAAGTTGAGCAGCGGCTGGAGAAAAACGGATTTGATTTCCCATATCAATATCTTGGCAACTTGTTTCGTAAAGACGACCTGACGGTCGCCAATCTGGAAACGCCGGTGACAACCGGTGGTGTTGGTGCGTTAAATAAAACGTATGTGTATAAATCTTCTCCCAAGGCGTTAACTGCGTTGGCCACCGCAGGGATAGATGCTGTAAATTTGGCTAACAATCATATTTTGGATCAGGGTACAGATGGCCTATTGGATACACTTAAATATTTGGATGAAAAGGGTATAGCTCATGCTGGAGCCGGACGTAATGCAAAAGAAGCGTATGCTCCGCACTATTTTGAACGTAAAGGCATTAAAATTGCTTTGTTAGGGGCTACACGTGTCATGCCAGAAGCCAATTGGAATGCAGGCGTCAAGCAGCCCGGTGTTGCTGGAGCGTATGATTCGACTGCCATCGTGGAATCCATCCATGAGGCCCGCAGGCAGGCAGATCTGGTGATTGTCATTGCCCATTGGGGGAAAGAGCGCGCCACTGCCCTGGAGCCGCATCAAACTGAGCTTTCACACGCTTTTATTGATGCCGGGGCCGATCTTGTCATCGGGGGTCACCCGCATGTGCTTCAAGGGATGGAGCAATACAAAGGCAAATGGATTGCATACAGCACAGGCAATTTTATTTTTTCCAAATCTATGGTCCCAGCCACTTGGGACACAGCGATATTTCAGGCAACCTGTACCCGAAGCGGGACTTGCGCTATGAAGCTGACTCCCTACCGGGCGGAGCTGGGTCAACCAATCCCATTGAAGGATGCGGAGGCCAACAAAATTTTGCAGAGAGTAGCAGCATTGTCGCCGGGAAATGTCTCAATAGGTGCGGATGGTACAGTAAGTGCTCACTAAAGTTTGGAAAAAAACCTCAATTGAGAATTATGGAACAATTATATGAAGAACTCCTTTGTGGATGGAGGTCATAATTGGGATGAATCATTTGTGCGTGGCTCACCGCGGCTTTTCAGGTATTGCTCCCGAGAACACGTTGGCGGCCTTTAGGCTTGCGCTGGAGCAGCCGTTTGTACACTGGATTGAGCTGGATGTACAGCTATCGAAGGACGATGTTCCGGTGGTCATTCATGATTTTACGCTGGAGCGAACAACAAATGGGACGGGACGGGTAAAGGACCTGAACTGGAAAGAGCTGCAACAACTTGATGCAGGTAGCTGGAAAGATGCAGAATATTGCGGCGAAAAAATCCCTTCTCTCGCGCAGGTCCTGGATATGTGTCGCGGCCGTGTATCACTCAATATTGAACTTAAAACAGCGGGCGATATGTATCCCGGCCTCGAGAAAGCTGTACTTCGTGAAATTGTGATGAGGCAGATGGAGGGTGAAGTGGTATTGACCTCCTTTGAGCGTACCGCTTTACGCCGCACCAAAGAGCTGGCACCTGAGATCCGTACCGGACTGATTATCGACGCGCGTCCAGACGATTTGGCAAAGCAACTGGAGAAGCTGCAATGCTCTTTTCTATCCATGGGCTATCCGCGTCTGGATCGAAACCTGATGAAGGACCTGACGGGACGTGGTATTACGGTTATGGCATGGACGGTGGATGACCGCCGCATCATGCGGAAATTGTCCGCACTGCATCCTGAATTGATGATTTGTACCAATTGGCCGGATCGCTGGGAGCAAGTTTTTTTGCTTTCCAAGCACCGATTGTGGCACTATATACGTAATCTTATTCGTTAAATCAACGTATTACACATGGGGGAAGGGTGGTTGGTCGTAATGAACGCGGAAATTCGTAATGTTTACTGTGTCGGGCGTAATTATAAGCTGCATGCAGAGGAATTGGGGAATGATGTTCCTGCTGAACCGATGATTTTTTTAAAGCCTTCCCATGCGGTTTTACCGCTGGATGGTGCTATGCTGGAGCTTCCCCGGGATAAAGGTGAGGTTCATTTTGAAGCTGAGCTGGTTGTGGCTGTCGGGCGTAATTACGAGCCGGGGATGTCTGCGGATACGTGTTTGAGTGCTTTTGCATTTGGGATTGATTTTACCCTGCGTGATGTACAAAGCGCTCTTAAGAAAAAAGGCCATCCCTGGACTGCCGCCAAGGGCTTTAAGTCGGCTGCTCCCCTAACTCCCTTCCTGCCCTTGGAGCGCTTGGACATGCTGGAACAGCACGAGTTTAGCCTGCTCAAAAACGGACAGGAAGTACAACGCGGCCATATCAGGGACATGATTTTTTCTATTCAGCACATCGTTGACTACATAGCGACTCATTATGGGTTGGGTGAGGGTGATATCATTTTTACAGGCACGCCAGCGGGCGTTGGCCCTGTCACAAGCGGGGATCGCTTCGAGCTTTTCTGGGGAAGTGATCGTCAGGGAAGCTGCACCATCGCCTAACAGTCAGCGAAATACTACTAAGTAAAGCGGGGGTTTCTTGGTAATTGCCCTATGGTTGGGCTAAGTGCTTGAACCTGGTTTGGTTGGTAATGAGTGAACTAAGCAAATAAGAATTGTGAAGGCCGTGTCCTCTGCCAAAGCATGGGGCACGGCTTTTATATCAGCGCAGAGCGAGGTACAATAATAGAAAGAACTGAAAAACGAAATCGGGAATTCCATTTAAAAGCGGGGGGATTGGATGGACTGGATTATCGGAATGCTTTGCGCTGCTGTAGTAGCGGGGGCTGCTTTTTATAAAAAATCTTTAACCTTATCGGGCTTTCTCGCAGCTGTATTGATGGGAACCGTGTATTATGGGGCGGGCAATCTGTTCTGGTTCGGCACCTTGCTCCTGTTCTTCATTACATCAACTCTCCTGTCTAGGTTCAAAAAGGACCGCAAGGCAGAGCTTGAAAAATCGTATGCCAAAACCGGTAATCGGGATGCAGGTCAGGTGTGGGCCAACGGGGGATTAGGCATGCTGCTATGCCTGGGGGATGCAGTATGGCCTCATCTGACCTGGCAGCTAGCATTTGTTGGTGTCATGGCTACGGTCACATCTGATACGTGGGCAACAGAATTCGGCAGTCTAAGTCGTAAGCCGCCACGTTCGGTGCTTAACGGAAAGGTGCTGGCGCCCGGAACCTCGGGAGGCGTATCTGTAATGGGAACGACTGCGGCCTTGGCTGGGGGCGTATTGATCGGAATAGGTGCATGGTTTTTCGGATACGCCATAGGAACGCCGGGCTTGCCGCTAACGCTGTGGGTATTGATTGGAGGCATATCGGGGAGTGCGGGGGCCTTTGCTGATTCCTATCTTGGTGCGACGGTGCAGCGGATGCGTTCCTGCACGGTTTGTGGACGGGAAGTAGAAGTAGACTCACATTGCGGACAAGCAACGGTGTATGAGCGTGGCTGGCATTGGATGAGTAATGATCGGGTGAATAGCATTAGTTCTATTTTCGGAGGCTTGGTTGCTCTTATAGGTATTTTCTTTATACTCTGAACACCGTGATGGAGATCGATACAACAAAATATCTGTTTTATAAATTAACTGTGCTTTAATCATTGTATAAGGAGGTGCGAAGATGAGCGGTATACACGGAGATAAATATGAAGCCATTTTGGATGCCGCTTACACAGTCTTCGGCGCCAAAGGCTTTTATGAGAGTAAAATTTCCGAGATTGCAGAGGATGCAGGTGTTGCCAAAGGCACGGTTTACTTGTACTTTAAAAGCAAGGAGCAGCTATTTACAGCAGTCACACGCAGAGATTGCGAGCAATATCTGGCCGAAATGCAGGGGGCACTGGTCCAACACAATTTGGCAGAGGGACTGCTGCGGATGGCCAACTTGCATTTGCATTACTATTACAAGCGCAAGCAGCATACCCAATTATTTTTTATGACTCCGAACAATAACCCTGATTTAATGGAATTTATGCGGGGGTTTATTCGGGACTATACAGATATGGTCACAAATAAATTGGCGTCAGAGGGTGTGCAGCAGCCCGAGTTCCATGCGAAGGCCTTTATCGGTATGCTGGAACGTATGAAAATGGATATTTTATGGAATCAGGATTTCCACGAATGTGACGTGGATCAGACGGCTGAATGGGCGGCACATTTATTTATGCACGGATGTAAAGCCAGGGTGCAGTAATTCTGACATTTTGTAGCTAAAAACCGTACTGATCTTGTTCAGGTAACGGTTTTTTTTAATCATTAGCTGTGTCTGTGTTAAAATAAAAAGGATGCAGCACAAAACTGGGGAAGAGTAGGGAATCCGTATGAATATTATGACCGTTGAACATATAACGAAAAGCTATGGTGAAAAAGTGTTGTTCCAGGATGCTTCCTTTGGTATGGATGAACGTGACAAAATAGGAGTCGTCGGTGTGAACGGTACTGGTAAATCAACGTTTTTACGAGTGATTTCCGGACTGGAGCCACCAGATGATGGAAATATTGCAGTGAACAATGATGTACGTATTCAGTATTTGGCGCAAAATCCGGAGTTTGATCCTGAGATGAAGGTACTCCAGCATATTTTTCACGGCAACCAGCCAGAAATGAAAGCGGTGCGTGAATACACGGAAACCATGGAGCTTTTGGAGCTGAATCCGGGCAGCGAGGAGCTTCAGAACCGTCTGTTGCGAGCAAGCCAGCAAATGGATACGCTTCAGGCATGGCAGTTGGAGAGCGAGGCCAAAAGTATACTTACTCGGCTGGGAATTACTCAGTTTGAGGCGCGAATGGGCGTTCTTTCCGGCGGCCAGCGCAAGCGGGTAGCTTTAGCGGCGGCTTTGATTCAACCCTGCGAGCTGCTTATTTTGGACGAGCCTACCAACCATATTGATAATGATTCCGTGGAATGGCTGGAGCAATATTTACAAAAAAGGCGCGGTGCGCTATTAATGATCACGCATGATCGTTATTTTCTGGATCGAGTTGCGAATGTCATGCTGGAGCTGGATCATGGCCGGCTTTTCCGCTATGAGGCTAACTACACCCGTTTTCTGGAGTTAAAGGCAGAGCGCGAGGAGCGAGAAGCGTCTTCGGAACAAAAAAGGAAAAACCTGCTGCGTAATGAGCTGGCCTGGATTCGCCGGGGAGCCAAGGCTCGTTCGACCAAGCAGAAAGCGCGCATTGAGCGCTATGAGCAGCTCAGGGATCAACAGCCGGAAGCTCGCTCAGGATCGGTAGAAATGTCCGTAGCCTCTACGCGTCTCGGTAAAAAGATACTGGAGCTGGAGCATCTGTCCAAATCGGTAGATTCTCGCAAGCTGATACAGGATTTGAGCTATATCGCCGTTCCAGGGGATCGTGTTGGTGTCCTGGGCCCCAATGGCAGCGGGAAATCTACCCTGCTCCAAATGATTGCCCAGCGTGTAGAACCGGATTCTGGCAGTGTTGTGCTGGGACCGACTGTGAAACTCGGCTATTTTACGCAGGAACATCAGGAAATGAACGAATCACTGCGTGTCATAGAGTACATTAAGGAAGAAGCTGAGGTGATTCGTACGGCAGACGGATCAACGATTACAGCCGCGCAAATGCTGGAGCGTTTCCTGTTTGCGCCAAACGCCCAATGGACGATGATTTCGCGATTGTCGGGGGGAGAAAAACGGCGCTTGTATCTGCTGCGTGTCCTCATGTCCGCACCGAATGTGCTTCTGCTGGATGAGCCTACAAATGATCTGGACATTCAGACCCTTTCCGTGCTGGAAGACTATTTGGATGACTTCCCAGGTGTGATTTTTATCGTCTCTCATGATCGGTACTTTCTGGATCGGACGGTGGATAAAATACTCGCATTTGAAGGCGAAGGACAGGTACGAGTGCATGTGGGCGACTATAGCGAGTATGCAGAATGGATGAGCAAAAATGCTCAATCATATGCGGCTATGTCTGTTTTGCCGGGCACAGCTTCTTCGGCTCGGTCTTCTGCGCCAAAGTCAGAAGGTGCTTCGAATTCGGTCAAGGAGACAAGCAAAGTCAAGCTTAAATTCACCTTTAAGGAACAGCGAGAATATGAGCAAATTGATGAGCTGATTGAACAAGCCGAAGAGAAGTTGGCCGACATCCAGCGACAGATGGAGGAGGCTTTCAGTGATTCTGCACGGCTACAGGAGCTTATGGCTGAGCAAACGAAGGCCGAAGAGCATCTGGAGTATCAAATGGAGCGCTGGACCTACCTGAACGAGCTGGCCGAGCAAATTGAACAAAGCAAGTCATAAGCTTTCAGATAGCACGTAACCAACATGGTGCAGAAGCGATTTTTTCTTGTTGCTCAGACTAAAAAAGCAAGTCTCCGTAAAGCCGGACGACTTGCTTTTTTATTTACTGATCTGTTTAACCGATCTATTTTACTGACCTATTCTCCAGGGTAACAGGCCGGTTGTCATCATCCAGATTAAGCCGTCACATAAGCTGCAAGCAGGCGAGCCGTGTTCACCACGGCCTGCTTGTGCGTACGCTCCATCGCGTGGGAAGCGTGTACACCTGGGCCGATCAGTGCTGCCCGGATGTTGTTGCCTGCCTTCAGCGCAGCCGAGGCATCTGAACCGTAGTGCGGATAAATATCAACCGCGTACGGAATATGGAGCTCTTTGGCCAAATCAATCAGCCGAGTCGTCATATGATAATCATAGGGCCCGGAGGAATCCTTGGCACAGATAGAAACATCTGTTTCCTTGCAGCTTAGATCTTCACCTATACAGCCCATATCGACAGCTATCATCTCAGTGATTCCTTCGGGTATGTATGCCGCTCCGTGTCCCATTTCCTCATAGTTGGAAATGAGCAGTTTAACAGTATGCCGAGGCTTCCAGCCTTCGTGTATGGCGGATTCCAGTAAACCAAATAGTGCAGCTACACTGGCTTTATCGTCCAAATGCCTCGATTTGATGAAGCCGCTCGGTGTTACGACTGGGCGGGCATCAAATGAAATAAAATCGCCCACCGCAATGCCAAGCTGAAGCACGTCTTCCTTGGATTCAACTAACTCGTCAATTCGTATCTCCATATGACTTTCTGTGCGCTCAAAGCTGCGTGCATCGTCATAGACATGCACGGATGGATGACTGGACAGAATGGTACCTGTATACGTATGTCCGCTTCTGGTATGAATCAGACAGTATTCGTTCTCAATGCTGTTCATCATAAAGCCGCCAACGGATGTCAGACGCAAGGTGCCTTGACTTGTAATCGAGCGTACCATCGCGCCCAATGTATCCACATGCGCGCTCAGTGCCACCGTATAGCCTGTTTCCTGACCTTCCAAAGTCAAGATGGCGCCGCCTTTAGCGTTCCATTCGATATGTACCCCAAGGCTTTCAGCTTCCTTGCGGATCAGTTCCATCACCTGATAGGTATAGCCACTGGGACTGGGCGTATTCAGCAGCCGATTTAGAAAGGTCATGATATAATTCTCATTCAATTGAATCGTCATTTTGTTGCTCCTCCTCATTTGGACAACCGATCAGGGTTAGAGGGCGGTTGCTCTGTATCTTTGTCGGATGTAGATAGCGTACTCGATGAATCAAGCATGTCATAGGTCATGCCATCGTCGTATGCTTCCATCGCGGAGTTGTGCTCTTCTTGAAGTGTATGAAGCTGAGCAGTCAAACGTTTAATCTCTCGCTGAAGCTTATATTGGCGGAAGATACCAAATGAACCGACGATAAGTCCGCCTAAAAGAGTACAGCCAAGAATAAGCAGGATCAAGGGGATACTCACCCTACTAAACAGAAGGTTCACTTGAACCGAGTTCACATTAATGACGGCAAATACAGCCGTTAACAAGGCGATAACAAGAGCGGCGATTAAAGACCATTGTGTTTTCAAAATGCCACCTCCTCCCGTTCCAATCTTACGGTACATTATAAAATCCCTTGCCCGTCATGGACAAGGGATTTATCCGTGCATCATTTTAATGCTGGATTTGATGCGTACACGGTTCTACTTTCCTTCAGTTAGCTTTTCCATTTCCGTAATGACTTCCTCGAATACGCTCATCGCCTCACGAATCGGCTGCGGAGAGGACATATCAACGCCAGCTTTCTTCAAAATATTGATCGAATAATCGCTGCCGCCGCTCTTCAAGAAGCCTAAGTAACGGTCAACGGCTGGCTGGCCTTCTTCGAGAATTTGTTTCGAGAAACTAGTTGCTGCTGAGAAGCCGGTGGCATATTTGTAGACATAAAAACTGTTATAAAAATGAGGGATACGTGCCCATTCCATTTCAATGTCTTTGTCTACCTTCATGCCTGGCCCGTGATATTTCACATTCAGATCATAATAGATCTCTGATAAAAGCTGCGGTGTAAGGGACTCTCCCTGTTCTGCGCGTTCATGTACAATCTTCTCGAATTCTGCAAACATCGTTTGACGGAAAACAGTTGTACGGAATTGGTCCGCATAGTAAGTGAGAAGATACATTTTCTCTTTTGGATCGGTAGATTTCTTCAGCAGATAATCCATCAGTAATGCTTCATTGGTCGTAGAAGCCACTTCAGCTAGGAAAATGGTGTACTGTGCATCCCGATATTTCAAGGCGTTGTCAGAATAATACGAATGCAACGCGTGTCCCATTTCATGAGCAAGTGTAAACATGCTGTTCAGATTATCTTTATGATTCAGGAGTACATAAGGATGGGTGCCATAAGCACCCCAGCTGTAAGCGCCTGTCCGTTTATTTTCATTTTCGTAAACGTCAATCCAGCGCTCATCATAGCCTTTTTGCAGAGAAGCCAGATAGTCCTCGCCCAGTGGCTTAAGCCCTTCCTTCGTTTGCTTTTTGGCATCTTCATACGTTATGTCCATCTTATATTCGTCCACAAGCGGAGCAAACAAATCATACATATGAAGCTCATCCACACCTAACAATTTTTTGCGCAGCTTGATATAACGATGGAGCAGAGGGAGGCTTTCATGAATGGTATTAATGAGATTTGTGTACACTTCCTTCGGGATGTTGTCACCGTATAGTGACATTTCCAATACGGAGGGGTATTTGCGAACACGAGAATAAAAAATATTTTTATTCACATTGGCATTCAGTGTGGAAGCAATCGTATTTTTATTTCTGGCATATGTGTCATAGACCGCTTTAAAAGCACGCTCGCGTACTTCACGGTGCGGACTTTCGAGGAATTGAATATAGCTGCCATGGGTCAGCTCAACCTCTTTGCCGTTTTCATCCTTGATTTTAGGAAACTTCAAATCGGCATTGTTCAGCATACCGAAAATCGTTTGCGGAGCCTGAGCCAGATTGCCAACCTGAGCGAGCAGGGCTTCTTCTGCTTTGCCCAAAACATGCGCCTTTTCCCGCTTCATTTCTTGAAGGGTAAATTTGTAATCCGCCAGCTTCGGATCTTTAATGAAAGCATCAAGCTGTTGATCCGGCAGTGCCAAAATTTCCGGCGTCACGAAAGAAAGAGACTCGCCAACCTCAACGCCTAGTTTCTTGGCTTTTTGCGAAAGCCCTTGATATGTAGGTTCAGCCGTATCCTCATCATGATGCAGATGGGCGTACACATAGACTCGCTCGGTTTTGAGCGACAGTTCATCTTCCAGTTTAAAGCATTTGCCAATCTCTTCGGCTGAATTAAGCTTGCCTTGGAATTGTGCAGCCTTTTTGGCTAATTGTTTGACTTCTTCGTATTCTTGATCCCATGCTTTGCGGTCAGGAAACAGGTCTTCCAGTTTCCATGTATTTTCTACCGGTGCATCGGCGCGTTTTACAATTTTACTCATGGGGAGCCTCCTCTGATCGAACATAATGTGGGGTAGGGCTGCGGCGGTAAGGGACGGATGCCAAAACGAAGAAACCGCCACGCTTACCGTAAGCAGCAAGGCAAGAGGTTTTACGGGATGCATATAACGGCATATCCTCCTTATACCATGGCTTGTCATGCCATTAGTATGACCTCTTACCCCCGAAAGTATAATTTTTCTTACTGTGGGTTGGAACCTATATTTAATAAGCTGTATACAATAAGATAAAAGGCAAGGCAAACCATGATTACGGCAGTGAGGGCCATCCACTTTTTGAGAGGAGTCGGTATCGTATCACGTTTCATGATCAGCACTCCGCCCAGCGTGAAGGCCAAAATAATGAAGATGAGATAGCTGTTGGACACCATGAATCAGCTATACCTGTTTGAAAGCGTTCATGATCCGCTGCCACTCTTCCTCGTTATCTTGAAAGGACTGCTTGGGAAACCGATTTTGAGCCCAGTGCATCAGCGCCGGACGGCTCAAAAAGGTGTGGGCTTCCTCGCCCCAATCATCGGATATTTCCCGTAGAACGATGTAACGGCCCTGCACCTCGACAGTCATCATGTTCCAATTGTCTTTTTTGTATATTTCGTGTTTTTTCATCATATGCATGTCTCCGATAATAGATGTTTTGGTTCATGATACCGCAGTTTCCGCAGCAAAAGCAAATCATTCCAGCCTGAAAATTCATCAAAAACATCAATTGCATTGTGAAAAAGCATGAAGTATAATATGGATATTCGCCATAGATGGCGGTATTTTTAGGAGGTTGTTCACTTGAAAGGTACAGTTAAATGGTTTAACGCAGAAAAAGGTTATGGCTTCATCCAAGTGGATGGTGGCGAGGACGTATTCGTACATTTCTCCGCAATCCAAGGCGACGGCTTCAAAACTTTGGAAGAAGGTCAAGCGGTTGAATTCGAAATTACTGAAGGTAACCGTGGACCACAAGCAGCTAACGTTATCAAACTGTAAGTGTAACTGAATTGTAAGAATTGTTCCGTTACTACGGATGTCTTATATATTACGGTTAAACGATGAATTGAAAGCGCAGTTCCTTAAAATTTAAGGGGCTGCGCTTTTTTGCGCAAAAACGTTTATGATATGAAGAGGTTAAATTGGAATAGGGTATTATACGTATAAAGCCAAGCAAAAGTCACTTTAAATGAAGGAGCTGATTAAATGAGTGCAGCAGAGGCTAGGTCTAAGCCTTCCTTAATTGAAGGTCCCATTGCAAAAACGCTGTTTATGTTCTCTTTGCCGATGCTGTTCGGAAATATTCTGCAATCCCTGAATGGAACCATCAATTCGATCTGGGTCGGGAAGTTTCTCGGAGAGGCTGCATTGACTGCTGCTTCCAACGGAAATATTATTATGTTTTTTCTGATCAGTTCGATCTTTGGCGTCACGATGGCTGCTACCATTATGATCGGACAAAATATCGGAGCAGGAGACATTGCCGAAACCAAGCGTGTAGTAGGCACTAGCGCAGTTTTTTTTCTAGTACTTGCTTTGGCTATAGGTATTATCGGTTTTGTGGGTGTTCCGTGGATTCTTCATGTGCTTAATACACCTGTCGAATCCGTGGATATGGCAATCACGTATACACGCATTATTTTCGCGGGTATGCCCTTTTTGTACGGATATAACTACATTATGACCGTCATGAGAGGGGCTGGAGATTCTAAAACACCGTTTTATTTTCTGATCGTTTCCGTCGTGCTGGATGTACTACTCAACCCGCTATTGATATTCGGATGGGGACCGATACCTGCAATGGGTATTGGAGGTTCCGCAGCTGCTACCCTGATCGCTCAAGGGATCAGCTTCGTACTGATTCTCATTTACCTTTATCGTGTAAAATACTTTTTGCGCATTACATCTTCAGAGCTTCACTTGTTAAGAATCGACTGGAAGATTATTTGGACCCTGATCCGTAAGGGAGTGCCAATGGGTTTGCAAATGATTGCTGTCTCTACCAGTGCAATTGCGTTAATGAACCTGATTAACGGCTACGGGACTGTGGCAGCAGCAGCTTATACGGCAGCGAATAATTTGTCAAGCTATGTGCAAATGCCGGCAATGGCTTTAGGTGCGGCTGTGTCTTCGTTTGCTGCTCAAAATATCGGGGCCGGACGTTGGGATCGAGTGAGCAGGACAACCTGGATTGGAATTGTGTACAATTTTGTGTTGACTGGCGGAGTGGTGGTATTAATTTACGTGTTTGACCGTCAGGCCTTGCTGATGTTTCTTCCTTCTACGGGAGGGGCAATGGAATTGGGGATGCGGATTAATCTGATTACCCTGTGGTCCTTTGTTATATTCGGCATTACCAATGTCATTACAGGCGTTGTTCGCTCTACGGGTTCCGTAATGATACCACTTTTAATTACCATTGTTTCATTATGGGGCATTCGTATACCTTTGGCCTATGCATTTGTCGATAAGTATGGTCTGGATGCTGTATGGTGGAGCTTTCCGGTTGGTTTTTCTATCTCTGCAGTGGCTGTGGTTGTCTATTATGCTTCTGGCAAATGGAAGCAAGCAAGTATGGGAGAGATTCCCCAGGATATGAAGCCAGTAAAAAATGAGGGATAAGTAGGACGTTTATGCTATTTTTGACTAACTAAACATTACAGGAGTAAGCTTTTTTGAAAATAGCCCATTTTCCTTGGATAACAAAGAAAAAAGTGAGGTTGTTCATTTGTGCTAAAAGGACGATCATATTATAATGAATATGGTTTGGATAGGTATAATTACGTAGACAACAATGTGGAGGCACCGTCATTTGAGTTATGTTGAGCAAGGACGTTATCAAGTACCGAGAGGCCCCATAGGTTTAATGAGCCGAATGTACAAGCATATTCTCCCTGAAACAAAACAACAATTGAGCAACTGGAAGAGCAAGGCGGAGCAGATCCCGGACCCCGAGTTGAGAAGTCAGGCACTTGCGAGTATAGCGGAAAAGACGTTTCACTGTGTAGGAGGTGCGGTTTATGCCGCAGCCAATATGTCTGCACGACAGACGCTAATTCCGCTGATCGTGGCGTACCAGACCATTAGCGATTATCTGGACAACCTGTGTGATCGCAGTACGTCTATGGACCCTGATGATTTCAGGCTGCTCCATCAGTCTATGCTGGACGCGATTAATCCGGCGGCTAAACCAGTGAACTATTATGAATTGCGTCGGGAGCAGGAGGATGACGGTTATTTGACCGGGCTGGTGACAACCTGTCAGTCTTGTGTAAGCAGACTTCCGGGCTATGAGGCGGCAATGCCTTACGTTCAGGATTTAGCGGGATTATACACGGATTTGCAAGTATACAAGCATATTAAACCCGAGCTGCGGGAACAAGCGCTTTTGGACTGGTGGTCGTTACATAAAGACCGTACACCGGAGCTTCGCTGGAATGAATTTGCTGCGGCTACGGGTTCAACCCTGGGGGTCTTTATGCTGTTTCTTGCTGCCAGCGACCAGCATCTCACAGATGCGGGGGCTGCCTCAATACATGCATCGTATTTTCCACATGTGTGCAGTCTTCATATTTTGCTGGATTATCTAATCGATCAAGACGAAGACCGGAAGGGCGGAGATCTTAACTTTTGCAATTATTATAAAGATGCCGACATGATGCTGGACCGGATCGCCTACGTTGTGAATCGGGCGCGGGCTGATATTGCAGATGTCCCTGCCAGCTCCTTTCACCGGATGATTATCGAGGGATTGCTGGCTTTATATTTATCCGACCCCAAAGTTAGCGAGCAGCAGGATGTGCGCGCTGTTTCGAGACGTTTAATGAAAAACAGTCCGCTCATGCGTTTGTTTTTCTTATTGAACAGTCGATGGATAAGAAGGCTTATATGATTATTTTGAGGAGGTCATAAATCATGACAGCAGTTAAGAAAATTGCAGTATTAACAAGTGGTGGAGATTCACAGGGGATGAACGCCGCAGTTCGCGCCGTTGTGCGTAGCGGCTTGTATTTTGGACTGGAAGTGTTCGGGATTCAACGCGGCTACCAAGGTCTTTTGAACGATGATATTTTCCCGATGGATCTGAGAAGTGTTGGAGATATTATCCAACGTGGGGGTACGGTACTCCAATCTGCCCGTTGCCTTGAGTTTACGACTGAGGAAGGACAAAAGAAAGGCGCACAAATTTTACGTGACCATGGAATTGACGGCGTAGTCGTGATCGGTGGCGACGGTTCCTACCAAGGGGCCAACAAACTGACCAAGCAAGGCATTAAAACCATGTGTCTTCCAGGTACGATTGACAATGATATTTCCTTCACAGACTACACCATTGGTTTTGATACGGCGGTTAGTATCGTAGTGGATGCGATCAATAAGCTGCGTGATACGATGTCATCGCACGAACGTTCTTCCATTGTGGAAGTTATGGGACGTCATTGCGGCGATATTGCTTTGCATGCTGGGCTGGCTTCCGGCGCGGAAACGATTTTGGTGCCTGAGGTAGAGTTTGACCTGAACGAAGTATCGGATCGGATGAAGCAAAACTTTAAGCATGGCAAACGCCATAGTATCATTATCGTTGCAGAAGGCGTAGGAAAAGGCGAAGATGTAGCCAAGGTTATCCAAGAAAACTGTCCGGATTATGAACCACGTGTTACGGTGCTGGGTCACATCCAACGTGGAGGTACACCAACCGCGTTTGACCGCAATCTGGCCAGCCGTTTGGGTGATTTTGCTGTTCGCCAATTGATCGAGGGCGTATCTGACAAAGCTTGCGGAATGATTGATGGCAAACTGGTAGCTACAGATATTGGCAAGGTAGTAAGCACGAAAAAAGAATTCAATATGGAACTTTACGAGCTGGCATTGCGTTTGTCCCAATAATAAGAGCCTTTATTTGTAGTAGATCGGTTCTAATTTTGAAGAAACGTAAAATCATGCGGATGACCCGAGTCATCCGCTATTTTTTTAGCTTTAAATACTGTGAGGAGGCTATAACGCATGTATTTGTTTAAAATCGAAGTGGACAGCTCAGAAGGAGCTTTAACGGTCATTCTCGCTGCTGAAAATGAAGAACAGGCATTTAAGGAGATGGATCAGCATGTAGAGAGACACTTTCTGTATCCTCCCAAGCTGAATGAGGTAGCTATTGTGGAGAAGAAAAGAATAACTGCAGGCGCAGCATATGTTATCGAGACACGCAAAGGCTAGACAGCCTCTGCGTGTTGTTTTTTATCGGTAAAACGACGTTGTACCAGCATTAGACGCCCGAGAAGTAAAATGGCGCCTATAGCCAAACCTGTAATCAAACCGATCCAGTAGCCGTAGGGGCCCCAGGATGTCCAGCGTGCGAGTATATACCCCACGGGAAGCCCAATGACCCAATAGGACAGGAATGTGAGCAGAAAGGCCGGATTGACATCTTTATACCCGCGTAGTGCCCCTTGAGTAGGCGTAGCGATGGCATCCGAGATTTGAAAGAAAATCGCATAGATAAGAAAATGCTGAGTCAACTGAATCACTTGCGGATCGGTTGAATAAAGTCGAGCCACTTGTTCACCCCAGATGAGCAGAACAATAGCTGTGATCAGCGACAGACCCACTGCGGTGCTGATGCCCAGTACACTATAGGTTTTGGCATCCCGCGAGCGATTAGCTCCTGTTTCATAACCGACGAGAATCGTAAGTGCCATACATATGCTAAGCGGAAGCATATACAGCGTGCTCGCAAAGTTCATGGCGGCCTGGTGAGCGGCGATGGTGGCCGTATTATAACTGCTCATCAAGAGAGTGACAGCAGAGAAAATGGCAGTTTCGAAAAATATAGCAAAGCCAATCGGTACACCAATATGGATAAGCTCTTTCCAGGCACTGGAGGCAATTCCGTATATTTTGCGGAAGATTCGGTATTCGGCAAATTTCTTTCCTCGGTGCGCGGTGATGCCAGCGATCAGCATAATGATCCAGTAGGTGGTGGCGGTTGCAACCCCAGATCCCACACCGCCCAGACGTGGAAAGCCCCAATTTCCGTAAATAAACAAATAGTTTAACAGAATATTGATGGGAAGTGACATCAATGTGATCGCCATTGTAAATCGAGTTTGTCCTAGAGCATCCATAAAGCTTCGGAGCACCGTGTAGGCGAATAATGGAATAACACCAAATGCCATCGCACAAAGATAGTACACTGCAACGCTTTGAACCCTCGGCTCCAATTTCATGCTATTCAAAATAGGATTGACGAGAAAAAGGCCTGCGATCAGAACAATGATGGATAAGGCAATAGATAGCCATAGCGCCTGAATGACATAATAGGAAACTTTATCTTTTCGCTGTGCCCCAACCAATTGGGACACAATCGGCGTAATCGCCATAAGTATGCCGTTGAGGCCTGTTTGCACGGGGATCCATAAACTGACTCCGATTGCTACACCGGCCAGGTCGGCAGGAGAAAAGTGCCCGGACATATTGGTATCAAAAAAAGTCATCGCGGATAATGCGAGCTGGGTAATCAGGATGGGTAGCAAAATATAAAAGAACTGTTTCCATTTCTGACTCATTGTATTTGTTAATTGCATTTTGTTTCCTCATTTACTAAAAAATTGTCACTCTGATATACCATAAGATATATCATAACATGTCAAGGATCATTGTAAGGGATGCAGTAACATTTGAACAGCAACAAAAAGGACTGCCCCCGTTATTTCAAAAGAGAAGGCAGCCTTTTAGTTCGGGATTCAATACATTATTTGTATGTTACTCCGCTCGTATAGCGGTTGGTTGCATTCCAGAGTAAATATTCATCCACCTTCATATCCTTAAGCGCTCGAATTTGATCCTCGACTTGGATTTTCCCATACTTGGCATAATGGCCGCTGCCTAACCAGCTTGCGGTAAAATCCTGAATCCACGGACGAATAATCGGCTTCAGCTTGCCTGTTGGATCAAGCTTTTTATGTGTATCGACCATGGAGCCTTTTATCGTCTGATAAGGATTTTTATCCGGGTCCTTGACACCAAACCAGCCTGTGGTGTAATGGCTTGGATAGACCATTGGCGAAATGACGTCAACGTTTTCAGAAATTTTAGTAAAATCCTGTCCGATTCCCTCCGCAGCAGCAACGGATGCGGCATACCCGAAAATATGTACCGATACCCGCACACCCAATGGAGCAAGCTGTTTGCGGGCATATTGCACGAACTCAGCTACGGCATCCGAGCGTGATTGTTCCGATTTGGTATATTTCAGCTTATCAGCTCTTTTCTCAAACCCTTCAGGAAAACGTACATAGTCAAACTGAATTTCCTTAAAACCGAGCTGTGCTGCTTCCTTGGCGATGGCGATATTATAATCCCATACCTCCTTGTTATAAGGATTGACGAAACCGTCTCCCTTGCCGTTTTTCCAAACCGACCCGTCGGGATTGCGGAACGACATTTGGGGATTTTTGTTAGCTAGCACGGTATCTTTAAATACCACGATCCGGGCGATTGGATAAACCTTATGCTGTTTCAAACGATCCATCAGACCGGCAATATCGCGAATAAATTTTTGGGGCTTGCCCAATTTTAGCAGCTCATGGTTGGTCGTTGGATAAGTTATGTAACCTGCATCATCTTTAATGTCAATGACCATTGCATTGAGCTCCGTTTTGTCGATTAAATCCAGCAGCTGATTCATACGCGAACCGCCTGCACTGTAAGCCGTCACATAGATGCCTTTGATGGCAGGGGTGGTCGGCTGCGGGGCTAATTTGACCGGAGGATTGGATGCATCTACCTTCATGCTATTATGCTGGGCCTGAATCATGGCGCTGCCAAGCGTTGTTGCTACCGTGTCTTTGACACTTGGTGTATTGGCTGTTTGGTCCCCATTACCACTCATCCCCATGGCGATTAACATAATTGCCCAAATCATATTCATTTCCCCGTTCTCTCCCCTATGTCTGTCGCTTACCTGATTATACGTAAAGTCATGTATCTAAAAAATAACACCTTTGTAACCAAATCTGGTGTAGCAATCGTAGTCATCAGGTATAGTCTTACATGATTAACCCAACGATCGTTCGATGAATCCATATCATGGCATAAATAATGCCGCTCTTCACGGCTGTAAGTACAACCGGAAGAAGCGGCACGGGGTAGTTCGGATTTATTGAAGATAATTATCGTTCTGGTGCTCACAAATACTGTACTGAATAATTTCTAGCGCATCCGTTGGCTTGAGTATGGACATCCCGTCCCGAAGAACAATCATCGAGTTCAGCTCATTCTTTTTGAGAGAAGGGAGCATTTCCGGATACCATCTTAGGACGATGTCGGACAGTTTTACCGTTTCCATTTCCACAAAAATCACCCTTTCCTGCTCGGAATCATTCCAATAGAATCATTCATTACGAATCGGAAAAGCAAAGTGCCTGTGAAATAGTAGGTAAAGCGGTCTTTTAAAGACTATGGGAACAGCGCACGTATAGTGTACCACATAAACTGCATTTTGACACTCGGGTACATGCTTATCTTCGGCGGAAGGAACCCATTACTCCGACGGTTTCCACAATATTAACAAAAGCGGACGGGTCCACTTCCTTAATGATACGCTTTAACTCAACCAGCTCATAGCGTGTCGTAACCGTCATTAGCATATCCTTTTCCTTATGTGAGAAAGCACCTTCAATTTTGATTTTGCTGACACCGCGTGGCGTGGCCAACATTCTGTTCAACAGTTTTTCCGTGTGCTCTGTAATGATGTAGACGGTGATTTTTGTATGGCTCACATAAATTTGATCCAATACTTTACCCGTCACGAAAATGGATAACATTGACGCCAGCGCAATATTCCAATCCCCGTTCAAATATCCTGCCGCGAGAATGACCAGCCCATTCAACCCGACAAGTACAGTTCCTACGGGAAAGTCACGATAACGGGTAACAATGGAGCCGATAATGTCAAAACCGCCAGTAGACCCTCCCACCCGGAAGGAAATCCCTGCTCCAACGCCAATCAGTACCCCGCCAAAGACGGAGGCCAGCAGCGTATCCGATACGACAGCATGTACCGGGACCCAGGCCAAAATCCACGTTGTAACAACAACAGATAAAATGCTCAGACTAATAAATCGCTTGCCCAAGATAAACCAGCCTGCAATAAGCATCGGGATATTGATGGCAAAATACATTGTGCTGATATTAAATTTTGTGAAATAGCCAATTAGCATGGAAAGCCCGGCTACTCCCCCGCTCAGCAGATGGTGGGGCACGAGAAACAAATTAAAACCGCATGCTATGGCAGCGGCCCCAAAGATGACAACGAAGCAGTTTAACACTATTTTTAACAACTTTTTTTCACCTCATTTAAATTATGCGGGAAGCAACTTGCTGGTATTCATGAATTGTTCTGTGCTATAATGCGATGTGGATATTCTTGAGTAGGGACCTATGTCCAGAGAAACACTTAAAATTTAAACTGTTTTAAAAAGGGTAAATTCGTTTAAGATGTATCGGATAGGGTTCCCTGATTCATTACAGAAGTTTGCAGTTGTAAGCCCAAATAAACTCACTGTATTGGGGAAAACTTATACAATAATATCGCTACTTAAGAATACAGACAAGATTGTGGATTGTCCACCACATCCACCATTATGAAGGAGTATGAATAAATTTGACGACATTTGCAGAATTTGATCTTGAACCGAAAGTAATTCAGGCCATTACGGAGCTGGGCTTTGAAGAAGCCACACCAATCCAATCCCAATCCATCCCAATTGCACTGCAAGGCAAAGACATGATTGGCCAAGCCCAAACAGGTACTGGTAAAACCGCAGCCTTTGGTATTCCACTGATCAACAAAATTTCTAAAAACGATGAAAAAATTAGAGCTCTGATTATGGCTCCAACACGCGAGCTTGCTATTCAGGTGGCTGAAGAAATCGAAAAACTGTCCCGCTTTAAAGGTCTTCGCACTTTGCCAATCTATGGCGGTCAAGATATTGTGCGCCAGATTCGCGCTTTGAAAAAGAAACCTCAAATTATTATCGGTACACCAGGTCGCCTGCTCGATCATATTAACCGCAAAACCATCAAGCTGGAAGACGTAAATACAGTTGTTTTGGATGAAGCAGATGAAATGTTGGATATGGGTTTCATGGAAGATATCCAATCCATCTTGAAGCAAGTTCCAGACGAGCGTCAAACGATGCTTTTCTCGGCTACAATGCCTCCTAATATTAAAAGATTGGCTGAGCAATTCCTCAAAGACCCTGAGCATGTTTCAGTTATTCCTAAACAAGTCAGTGCTCCACTGATTGAACAGGCCTATATTGAAGTCCCTGAACGTCAAAAATTCGAAGCATTGAGCCGTCTGATTGATATGGAGTCTCCAGAACTTGCCATCGTATTTGGTCGCACCAAGCGTCGGGTAGACGAGCTGGCTGAAGCGCTGCAAAAGCGTGGATACTCTGCAGACGGTTTGCATGGTGACTTATCTCAAAATCAGCGCGATGCTGTTATGCGTAAATTCCGCGATGGAAGCATTGACGTGCTCGTAGCAACTGACGTAGCTGCTCGTGGTTTGGACGTTTCCGGCGTAACTCACGTTGTGAACTTTGACCTTCCGCAAGACCCGGAAAGCTATGTACACCGTATTGGCCGTACTGGACGTGCAGGTAAAGAAGGGGAAGCATGGTCTTTCGTAACGCCTCGTGAAATTGATCATTTACATTTCATCGAACGTGTAACCCGTCACCGTATTCCACGTAAGCCGCTTCCAACACTGGCTGAGGCTCTGGAAGGCAAACAACGCATCATCGCAGAACGCCTCTTGGAAGCTGTAGAAAAAGGCGAGTTGAACGAGTACAAAGGTTTGGCTATCCAAATGCTGGAGCAATATGATTCTGTACAACTTCTCTCCGCAGCTCTGAAGCTGATGACGGGTGAGAAGAGAGAAGCATCAATTGAGCTGACTCCTGAAGATCCAATCCGTGCAAAACGTCGTAAACCAGACATTCGTTCTGGCGGTCGCAAGCCGTCCAACTATAGCGGTCGCAGCAACGGAGGATATAATTCCAACCGTTCTGGCGGCAGTGGCGGTAAAGGTGGATATGGCGGTTACAACCGTGGTAAAGAAGGCGGTGGCTACAACCGTGATTCCGGAAGTCGCTACAGCGGAGATCGCAAGCCACGCACGAGCAACAATGGAGAAACACGTCGTCCTGCAAGACGTGAAGATTCCTCTTCCGAATAAGTAATAATATGTTTGAAAAGCCGAAGTGAATACCTGCTTCGGCTTTTTTATTATGTGTTAGTACATACTTAACAACTTTGTAGAACCCGCTTTGACGAACTACCTGTTGATTTCACTGGCGCATTGGGGATGAAATACGTTATGATATAGTCAACAGCCGGAATTTACAGGCATAGCAACATGGGTCTTGGAACTGTCAAGGCTCGCGGAGGGAGAGACTAGCATTGGAGTTTAAAGGAGCTATGGGTGGTATTTACCGCTTGACGGAATGGATTACCCGACTGGCAGCTACCAATTTATTATGGGTGTTATGTTCGTCGCCTTTTATGTTCTGCCTCATACTCAAATTAATTGCGGTGAATATGAATTTGGCTAATGAATCTCTAGTAATGAACTGGACGATGGCTATTTTGGCACCGCTTACCTTATTCCCGGCTACATCGGCTATGTTTACCGTTGTTCGCAAATGGGTGATGGGTGACACAGATATCGGTGTGTTTCGTACTTTTTTTAAAGGATACAAGGAAAACTATAAGCAGAGCCTGATCGGGGGCATTTTTTACACGTTACTGTTTGTTATCATGTATGTGGATTATACCGTATATATGACACAGTTTAGCAACCTGCAAATTGTGGGCGTTATCATGCTTATTCTTATTATTATTTTACTGGTGTCTATGTTTAATTTCTTTTCGATGGTAGCTCATTACCATATGTCTATTGGACAAATTATGAAAAATGCGATTTTACTGACGCTGATTCGACCATTCCGTGTATTTTCCACCATGCTCGGCAGCGCTGTTATTATATTTATCGGGGTCAAATATCCCGTGCTTTTCTTATTCTTTATCGGCAGTATTGTTGCCTGGTTCGCTTTCTTTAATTTTTACGGAACATTCCTCAAAATGCAGGATCAAATGGAAAAGATGAAGCAGAAGGATGAGGAACAGGAAAGCGTTGAAGACAAGAAAAGTGATAGCCTCTAAAAATAAAACATATTTCTCCTAGCATTTACTTTCTGAGTGAGAAGCGCTATAATAAGGTCACATCCTGCGATGCGCGTTACGGTCATTTGTTGTTTTGAACCAATGACAATGTCTAGGGAGATCTATACGAATGAATAGCTGAAAAGCCCTGTCAATTTCTGACAAGGGGACTTCAAAAGTTTGTTCTGCGATCACCCACCTGCTAAAGCAGGTTCAGAAGACGCTATGGTCGGACGGCATTTGCGGGTACTCTATAGCGTAATGAACACACTCTGGTACTGCCTCGTGCAGAAACAGGGTGTTTTTTGTATGTAACAATGTTAGACTAAGACATGAGGTACTAAGGTCGCATACCACAGGTATGATCGGGCTCACTTTTGGTTGTTTATCGTATTTTATAAAGCGCTTGCAGCAAAAGAAGACCGATGTGCCATATGATGGCAACGATTATCGTGAAGGAGGAAATGTCTTGTCGTTGAAGAGGACTCTGGTAGGGATTGTGCGCAGCCAAGAAAGTACAAGCGACCGGGTCAAGGACCCCCAAATGAAGACACGCTATTATAACTTATCGAGAGACAAGGCTTGGGAAGAAATAACATCTATCTTAAAAAAGATTCCTGGCTATAAGGTACTCCATGAGGTAGCATCCGTAGGTGAGATTACGTTAGAGAAGCGAACGGCGTTCGGTAGAACCGTCGATATTACTGTTTCTATATTATCTGTTTCGCCAGTTCGGAGTGCAGTGGATATTTATTCTGCGTCACGCGGATCGCTGGGGGACTTAGGTGCAAATTATCGCATTATTTTGCAGCTGTTTACTATGATTGACAAGAAGCTGTCCACTTATAAGGTCGTACAGTAATTGAAATAAGTGTGCAGTGGTGAAACAGACCCGTGTAAAAAAGCGAGGAAGGCAACCTTCACTCGC
The DNA here is from genome assembly GCF_000520755.1 of Paenibacillus sp. 1-18. Classification (NCBI taxonomy): domain Bacteria; kingdom Bacillati; phylum Bacillota; class Bacilli; order Caryophanales; family Paenibacillaceae; genus Paenibacillus; species Paenibacillus sp. 1-18. Next base: position 19,719 of record NZ_ASSB01000029.1, on the reverse strand, counting down.
TTTTTTAATATTTGGTCTTGATTTAGACGAGCTTTTTCACCGCTGCAATCGCTTGATCATAGTCAGGATGCTCAGACATTTCGCTCAAGTATTCCACATAAGTGATTTTGTCATTTTGATCAATAACAAAAATAGCCCGATGATCCAAATGGAATTCCTTGATGAACACGCCGTAAGCTTCACCGAAGGAATGATCCTTGTAGTCGGACAATGTCAGTACGCGGTCAATGCCCGCAGCTCCGCACCAACGAGCCTGAGCGAACGGAAGGTCCACGCTGACAGTCAGTACTACGACTTGATCTCCAAGGGAATCGGCTTCCTGGTTAAAACGTCGAGTCTGTGCGTCACATACGCCTGTATCCAAAGAAGGAACAACACTGATTAGTTTGACTTTGCCTGCAAAGTCTTGAAGCGTAGCCGTCTCCAACAGGTTTTTCTGTAATTTGAAATCAGGTGCCTGATCTCCAATTTTCAATTCAGGACCTAAGAGAGTTAAAGGATTGCCTTTAAAAGTGGCAGCCGCTGTACGTTCTTGTGTCATATGTAATAGCCTCCTTGGTTTTTAGCATTGGTTATCGTTGCTGAAATCTATTATAATCTTTTATAAAAGACATTGTCCAATTTGAATAAGGTGGAGACACCCCATGAAGGAAGGATTGCCTTGATTTTTTTACGTTATGAGAACTGGAAAAGCTATTTGCGTTTTTACCCGGTAACCTGTCTGATTTTGCTCATCAATATTGTAATGTTTATTGTGCTCACCGTGCAGGGTGGATCGCAGAATAGCTTAACGCTGATCCGGTATGGCGCCCTAATTAATGAGGCCCCTTTCACTGACCAGCTATGGCGTTATGTGTCCGCCATGTTTTTACACGCGGGGTTTGATCATCTTTTGTTTAATTCCTTCGCAATCCTCGTGTTTGCTCCACCGCTGGAGCGCTTGCTGGGCTCCTTTCGCTATGTGCTGCTGTATCTGGTCACAGGTATAGTAGGGAACGTAATGTCCATTGCACATTACAACATGGTAGCAGAAACGACGATTTCTGTAGGAGCCTCAGGAGCGATATATGGCATCTATGGTGCGTTTCTGTACGTTGCCCTGTTCCAGCGGTCGCTTATGGATGATGCTTCACGTAAAACATTGTACACACTGCTTGGGTTTGGTATCCTGTTTTCTTTCGCTGTGGCGAACATTAACTGGACTGCTCACTTTGGTGGCTTGCTTAGTGGGTTTTTCCTTTATGGATTGATGATTAGATTGACTGGCCAACGTAAACGTCACTAAAGACAGCTTTATCGTAAGTAAGCAGGGGAATAATGAGGAAGGTGTTCGATAACATCTTCCTCCGGATGTTGAAAAACAGATTGGAGCGAATATCGGAGTGGAATTACGACAGTTGCAATACTTCATGAAAGTAGCGCAAAAGGAACATGTTACTCAGGCAGCCGAGGAGCTACATGTGGCGCAGTCTGCGGTTAGTCGGCAAATTCATCAGCTTGAAGAGGAGCTGGGGGTTAACCTTTTTATGCAAAAGGGCCGCAATTTGCAGCTTACGCCGGTTGGACAGCTATTTTGCAAACGGGTTGAAACGATTATAAAGGACTTGGAACGAGCTGTTTTGGAAGTGCATGAGTTTTTGGACCCTGAAAGGGGCGAAATCCGCATCGGTTTTCCACACAGTTTGGGGATTCATCTTATTCCTACGGTGGTGGCTGAATTCCGTAAGCGGTATCCCAATGTTAAATTCAGATTTAAACAGGGGATGTATCCGAGTTTGATCCGTGATGTGTCAGCAGGTGAGGTGGATTTGGCTTTTGTATCTCCATTTCCAGATCGTCATGATCATGTTGAGGGGGACGTGGTATTGACAGAGGAGTTGTTTGCAGTCCTGCCACCTAATCATCCTTTGGCTACAGCCAAACATATCACGCTCAGCCAGCTTAAAGGTGAGAAGTTTATCCTGTTCAGAGACGGATATTCGCTGCGTCCGATTGTTTGGCAGGCTTGTCTGGAGGCTGGATTTACGCCAGATATCGCTTTTGAAGGCGAGGAGACGGATACGATACGCGGATTAGTTGCAGCCGGTATGGGGGTCAGTCTTTTGCCTGAAATGGCATTGTTTCAGACCAACCCGCTTCGGCCTGCAAGAGTGTCGATTGTTGATCCGGAGGTGACGCGAACCATTGGCTTGATTCATCGCAGAGATGACAAGCTTCCGTTGGTTGCCAAATCGTTTCGTACTTTTTTGTTGGACTATTTTGGTCTTCAGGCCAGTGCGGCTGCTCCGAATGGGAGTATAAAGCGGATTGAACGCAAGTGAGTACAGCGCATTGGCATAGATAGAAAAAAGGTTGTTCCTCTACCATCACATGGCGGAGGAACAACCTTTCTTTTGTAGTACAAGCGATTAGTCGCGACTGTTAAAAATACCGATCAAGCGGATCAGCTCCAGCAAAGAAACGAGAGCTGCGGCCACGTACGTCAATGCAGCGGCATTCAATACCTTGGCGATACCCCGTTCTTCATCACTGCGGATAAAGCCTTCAGAAACCATAATTTCACGAGCGCGGTTGGAAGCATTAAATTCGACCGGCAATGTAATTAATTGAAAAGCAACCGTAGCCGAGAAAAAGATAATGCCCAAGCCGATCAGGTTCGTGAAGCTGAACAGGAAACCAGCAATCAGCAGAAACGGTGCGATACCGGATGCAAAGTTAACGATCGGAAAGATGCGGTGACGCAGTGCCAGCATCGGATAATGCTCTTTATGCTGAATCGCATGACCGACCTCGTGACAAGCCACGGCAACTGCGGAAATGGATTTTTCATAATATACTGGCTCGGACAGGCGTACCACACGATGTATCGGGTCATAGTGGTCAGATAACGCACCGGGTACAGGTTCGATAGGAACATCGTGCAAACCATTGCGATCCAGCATGTGCCGGGCGGCATCATAACCTGTTAGCCCATTTTCATTAGGAACGTCAGCCCACTTGTTAAAAGTACCTTTTACACGAAATTGCGCCCATAAGGATAAGCCGAACGCAAGAATAATCAATATATACATACCCATCATAAAGCAACCCTCCATTATTGTTTCATTACAGCCCGGGAAAACTACATCATAGAGCTATGCTCCAGCAAATACTTCAGAGCTTCGATACAAGCGGCACTTTGCGGGAGTAGACCAGTAAGCAGCTTACGTGCTTGAACGGGCTTAAGTTGCCCTAGGAGAGGCTGTAGCTCGTTGACTTCACGCTCCAGACGCTGCATGTGCATCTCCAGACTCGTCAGCTTGTCAGTGACGTGATCTTCCCCTGCAACCGAGCTCCATTTAATCAGTGTTTGTTTGATTTCCTCGAGGCTATATTTCTCTTGTTTCATTTGGTTAATACGTTCAAGCCTGTTTAAGGTTTCATCATTATAAAGCCGATAATTTTTCAATGATCGTTCTTCAGGTGTGATCAAACCGAGCTTTGTGTAATAATCAATGGTTCGTTCGCTGACACCAGCCGCCTTGGCTAGTTCGCCAATTCGATACAGCTTCATATCCCCATCTGTCCTCACCTCGCGCTCTTCATTCAACCTTCAAAATCATGATCTGCAAACCGAGTGCTTAATAAGAATATTTTACATGATTCTCAACCATACAGTCAAACGTTATACTTTTTTCAGGACTAAAACAAGCTACTTTTATAGTTAGTAAATATGACATAGGAGGTTCGCCCCTTCATTTTTTCAACATAACAAAAAAAATCTTGTCAACTTTCATGTATTCTGCTTATAATGACAATAAGAATTTCACGAAATGTAAAGAAACATAACATTCAAGGGAGTGGGCTTCATGAGAAAAAAGTGGTTAGTTGCATTATTGGCCATGGTGACAGTACTGGCTTTTCCGGTAGGTGCATTCGCTGCTGACGGTCCGACAAATATTCAGCTCCAAGCAGGTTTAAACACGGCATTTACCTTCTTGGCATTTATACTTGTGTTCTTCATGCAGGCGGGATTTGCGTTGCTGGAGGCTGGCTCGACACGAATGAAGAATGCGGGTCATGTCGCTGGTAAAACGATCCTTACCACAGGGGTTGCGGCTTTGTCCTTCTGGGCTCTTGGATTTGGTCTCGGCTTTGGTAACGATGGCGGCAACGGATTTATGGGACTGACGGGTTTCTTCATGAGTGGTACCGATGCTGCTGCATCGTTTGATTCTCTTTCCGCTCTGGACGTTCCGATTACCATTATGTTTTTGTTCCACTTTGCTTTTGCTGCGGTATCTCTTTCCATCGCTTGTGGAGGGATGGCAGAGCGTGCAAAATTAAGTGTATACATTATTTTCGGTATTTTGTTCTCCATCGTGATCTATCCGGTTGTAGCTCACTGGGTATGGGGCGGTGGCTGGCTTGGCAAACTGGGTATGCAGGATTATGCCGGTTCAACGGTAGTCCATCTGACAGGCGCTACGGCGGCACTCGTCGCTACGCTGCTGCTCAAGCCGCGTCTGGGCAAGTTTAATAAGGATGGCAAGCCGAACATTATTCCTGGTCACAATCAGGTGTACTCTATTTTGGGTGTAATTATTCTCTGGTTTGGCTGGTTTGGATTTAACCCGGGTAGTGCGGTATCGGCTATGAACGACGGATTTTTTGGATATGTGGCATTGACTACAAATATTGCGGCGGCGGCAGGCGGGGTTTTCGCTTTGCTCGTATCCTGGATGGTATACGGAAAAGCTGATATTCCTTCGATGCTGAATGGTGTGCTGGCGGCTTTGGTTGCTATTACTGGTTCTTGTGCTTTTGTAGCTCCTTGGGCAGCTCTGGTCATCGGTGCAGTAGCAGGGATTGTGACCTTCTTCACAGCACAATGGTTTGAGCGTGCAAGAGTAGATGATCCGGTATATGCTTTTTCCGTGCATGGTATTGCAGGGATGTGGGGTGCAGTATCGACAGGGTTGTTCGCTACGCCCGAGCTTGTAAAAGTAACAGGTGTAGGTCAAGCGGGATTGTTCTATGGCGGCGGATTTACGCAATTAGGAGTACAGCTGCTTGGACTGGTTGGTACTTTTGCCTTCGTGTTCGTCATTTCCTTCATTATTCTGGGGGCAATGAAAGCCATTATGGGCATTCGCGTTACAGAAGAGGAAGAAACGATGGGGCTGGATATTAGTGAACACGGTACGTACGGCTATCCAGAACAAATGAAGTTGGTTGCCGAGGCTGAAAAGCGTTCTGGAATTGTGAGCTAATATGTAAAATATAAAGAGCCAGTATGGAGAGCGGAGGAGATGGTAGTATGGAACTGCAAAATACGGCCCCTTGGGTGAGTTCCGCTGAAGCGATTGATCAAGCTGACACGCCTGAATCGCTAAGGCAGGCCAGGGTCGATTCTCAAAAATGGCTACTGGCTTCCCAAGCCTCCGCTCCGTTATCAGACTGGTTACAAACGGCGAATGAAATGCATGACCGCATCGCGGCCAGAGCTGTACAAATGTGCGAAAAAGGGATGGTTGAGGATGGCTTCGGCCCTCCTCCCGTCCCTTACGCATTTATAGCCTTTGGAAGCATGGGGCGCTCGGAATCAACGCTATGGAGTGACCAGGATAACGGTATGATTATCAGTGATACTGTATCTGCTGATAAAGAAGTGTATTTTAGAGAATTTGGTCGCAGAGTCTCTGCGATGCTGGAGTATTTGGGCTATCCCAAATGTGAGGGGAAAGTGATGTGTTCGGAGCCGTTGTGGTGTCGCACATTGTCTGAATGGCAGGAGCAGCTCGCAACATGGTCGGATGATTTCGCCTGGGAGCCGATTCGTTATCTGATCATCTCATCTGATATGAGGTATATTGCTGGAGATGAGCAATTGTCATGCGAATGGAAACGAAGCTTCTATAAGCTGTTCCGAAAACATCCCGATTTGCCTTCAGCGGTACTCAGGAACACAGTCAGGCATAAAGCGACACTTAATATTTTAGGTCAGATCGTCACCGAACGCTTCGGAGAGCATGCGGGCGATTTTGATGTGAAATACGGGTTGTATATTCCGCTCGTCAATGCAGTGCGCTTTCTGGCGTTGCAGCACGGAGTGGAGGAAACCTCTACGCTGAAAAGACTGAGGCGTCTGGCGCAATTGGAGGCTGCACCGCTTCCTTTGCTGGATGCTTGCGAGCGGGCCTTTCGGATTGCGCTTCAGCTTCGAACGGCTACTCCGGCGCAGGAGAAGGATGGATTGCTGATCAGCAACGGCTATCTGGCCGTCAAGCCGCTGAAGCAAGGCAAGGGCTGGCATGAGCTGCGCGAGGCTCTGTCGACGGTTCGACGGTTCCATCGTGCGTTGCAAAGACAGCTGCGATTTATGGAAGGGAGAAGGTCATGAAGGAGCCAGCGCAGGGAGGCGGCTTTTGGAGCGCTCTTCGCAGAGGAGGAGTACCGTCTGCCATCGCTTCTGTCATGGGGGCTCCTACGGCTCAGCAGATGGCGTTTATTCGTTCCTTAACCCGGGAGCAACGTCGCTCTGAAGTATTGCGGACCCCGCTGGAGCGTTTGGAGACAGTTGTTTTTGATCTGGAGACGACGGGATTTTCTGCGCAGCATGGTGATGAGATTTTATCGTTCGGGGCGATTCGTGTAGTTGGAGATACGATTATGGAAAAAGAGCAGTTTTACACGCTTGTCAATCCACGTACAATGATTCCTGAGCATATTACGGAGTTAACCGGGATTACCCGGGAAATGACGGATGAGGCTCCCCCGCTTATGAATGGGCTGCATGACTTTATGTCCTTTGTAGGTGGGCGTGTACTTGTAGCGCATGCCAGTGCACATGACAAGGCTTTTTTGAATGCCGCCTTATGGAAAACATCTAAAGTTCAGCTGACTCACCGTGTGCTGGATACGATGATGCTGGCCAAGTGGCTTGAGCCACAACAACACCAAACGTACAGCTTGGATGAATTGCTGACCTACCAAAGCATTCCGATTGAGGGGCGGCATCATGCGCTAGAGGATGCAAAAATGACAGCTAAGCTGTGGGTGGCGTATGTTCAGGAAATGCTTAACCGTAACGTGACTAATTTGGCAGATGTTTATGCACATTTAAGTCATGCCTGATTTCGTATACAGCGTGAGCACTCAAATTACACAAAAAAACAGTAAGCCCGCGATCATTCGTAGGTTTGCTGTTTTTTTGTGCATATATGTGCGAAGAAATGCTATATAAAATAAGGGCAACTCAACTTATAGCTGTAATGATGAATTGAAGTTCCTGGAAATTGCGGTGGTATTAATTTTTCGGTCTAATACTTATTTTCTTTTGACAATATATACAGATCACAGGGTTAGAGGTGGCAGCAGGCTGGGTATCCTATGGAGAAGTTTAAGGTGAGCCCAACGAAAGCCAGGTGATTGGATTGTGATAAGAGTTGGTTTTATTCGATTAGGGATGGCTATGCTGGTTGCGGGAGCGGCTTCAGGGTTAGTTATTGCAAATACGGCTTATGCAACAAGCTTGCCCAATAAAAATGTACTTTCACAGGAGGAGCATAAAGATGAGGAGGGGCTTGGGATAGAGCTAGCTGTAGAGGCTGATTCAGATGCAATAGAAGTGATAAAAAAGCTGAAACCCGGTCAACGGCTTCCTTCCATGATTTTAAAGGATTTAAAAGGCAATTCCTACGATGTAGCGGCTCCACGCAACAAACCACTGGTTATTAGTTTCTGGGCTTCATGGTGCGATCCGTGCCGTTTGGAAGCGCCTATGCTGAATGAGCTGTATCGCCAGTACAAACATGATGTAGATGTGTATGGGATCAATGTAACTCGTTATGATCGATTGGAGGATGTGCGGAAATTTTCCCGCTCTTTGGGTCTGCAATTTCCGATTTTGCTTGATGAGCAAGGGACATTGTTTGAACGGTTTGGAGGAGCAGCTTTTCCGACTCATGTATTGGTTGATCATCATGGACTGGTGCACGAAATTATAATCGGCATGTTAAGTGAGCAGGAATTGAAACGTAAAATACAGATGCTTCAAAAAAAGAAGGTGTCTTTGAGGTTCTGATAGACCCTAAAGACACCTTTGATCACTCCATTATCTGATTAGTGGTTAACTAACCCCTGATGAGTAAGATCTGCCTGCTCATTTTTGGGAGTCGGCGCTTCCAGCAACGCATAACGGAAGCTGTCCAGGAGAGCTTCCCAACTGGCTTCAATGACATTTTCGGATACGCCTACGTTACTCCAGACGTCTTCGTAATTTTTGGATTCTATGAGCACTCGTACTTTGGCGGCGGTGGCATCTTTTTCGTCAAGCACACGTACCTTGTAATCAGCCAGGTGCATGTCCCGTAGCGCAGGGAAATATTGGGAAAGGGCCTTGCGTAGTGCGTTATCGAGTGCATTGACAGGACCATTTCCTTCAGCAGCGGTATAAACACTCGTCCCAGCGACATTTAGCTTCAAGAACGCCTCGGATACGACCGGTTTGCCTGCTGTTTTTTCTACGAGCACCTTGAAGGACTCGAATGAAAACATTTCCTTCACTTCGCCGCCTGCTTCCCGAATGAGCAATTCCAGCGAAGCATCTGCTCCTTCAAACTGATAGCCCTGATGCTCCAGCTCCTTGATGCGGCTAATGACGCCACGCGCTTCATCACTGGAAGGATCAAGGGTGATGCCCAGCTCCTGCGCCTTGGAAACAACGTTGCTTTGTCCAGCCAGTTCAGAGACCAGTACTCGCTGTTTGTTACCTACCAACTCAGGGGAAATGTGCTCGTAAGTTCGCGAATCGCGCAAAATTGCTGACACATGGATGCCGCCCTTATGGGCAAAAGCTGCATTACCGACATAAGGCTGGTTCACAGGCATATTGACGTTAGCCACCTCGCTAACAAAGCGGGCTGTATTGCTGAGTTGTTTCAGCTTGTCATCACCCAGACAATCATAGCCAAATTTGAGTTGCAAATTTGGAATGACAGAGCATAGATTAGCGTTACCACATCGTTCGCCGTATCCGTTAATAGTACCTTGAACCTGCCTTGCGCCTGCTTGAACCGCGCTCAGCGTGTTAGCTACTGCCAATTCACAGTCATTGTGTGTATGAATACCTAATTGTGATCTTGACAATTGACTATGCAGGGTAGTGACAATTTCCTTTATCTCATGCGGCATGGTGCCACCGTTTGTATCGCACATTACAAGCCAGTCCGCGCCTGCTTCTTCTGCTTTTTTCAAAACGGCGAGTGCGTATTCTGGGTTGTTTTTGTAGCCGTCAAAAAAATGCTCGGCATCAAAAATCACCTCCATGCCTCCTTGTTTCAAAAAGGCAATGGAATCATAAATCATGGACAGATTTTCCTCCAGTGTCGTCTGTAAAGCGGTGTGCACATGAAAATCCCATGATTTACCTACCAGTGTGGCCGCCTGGGCGCCGGATTCCAGAATTCGCTGCAGATTGACATCCTCTGCTGCAATACTATTCTTGCGACGCGTGCTGCCGAAGGCGACAATTTTGGCTTGAAGTCCTAGCTCTTGCACCCGTTTGAAAAATTCGATATCCTTGCTGTTGCTCCCGGGAATCCCGCCTTCAATATAATGAACACCGAGATCATCAAGTTTTTTGGCGATTTTCAGTTTGTCGTCAGCAGACAAGCTAATTCCTTCTCCTTGAGTACCGTCTCGCAGCGTTGTATCAAAGATAGAAATAGCGGTGGACATGAGGGACTCCTCCTTCGCGATTGCTCAGATTAATGTACTTTGCTTTTTTAGCAGATTTATTTAACTAATTAACGCTTAAAAACAGGAAAGCGTCAGCTCGCCTTGCTCATATGATACTCGATTATATCAACTAATGACTTCAAATGTAATATATAATTATCATTTTGTGGCCGCAAAACCTTTATTCTCATGTAAAATCTCATGTAAAATAGAAGGAGAATTCAGATCTAAACTTAAGCCAAGAGACATATTCCCGTAAGAGCGGGTGAATTTAAAGTTAAAAGAAGGGTTGAGCATGAAAGATGTCAGTGCTTATTATCCGGTCGGTGGGCGAGTTATTTTGCATGTGGATATGAATGCATTTTATTGTTCCGTTCATGCAGCGGAGGAACCGGAGAAATATAAGGGAGTGCCTACCGCCGTAGCTGGCAGTAGTGAGCTGCGCAAAGGTGTAATTGTAACCTGCTCCTACGAAGCTCGACGTTTGGGCATTTCAACAGGGATGGTCGTTCAGCAGGCACGCCGGATTTGTCCGCAGCTTATCGTAATACAGCCTGATTTTCACTTGTACCGTCGTTATTCCAAAGCATTTATGAGCATTGCCTATTCGTATACCCCTATGCTGGAAGCCACTTCAATTGATGAATGTTATCTGGACATTACTGGTTCCAAGCAGTTTGGAACACCTCTGGAAATTGCAGGGGAAATTCAGCGCAGAGTAGAGGATGAGCTTGGCTTGCCCTGCTCGATCGGAATAGCACCCAACAAGCTGTTGGCGAAAATGGCTTCTGATCTAAAAAAGCCACGTGGGATATCCGTTTTACGTCTGCGTGATGTGCCCAGCATTTTATGGAAGCTTCCTTGCAGTCAATTGTTTGGTGTGGGTCGCAAAACGGCAGACAAGCTTTTGCAAATGAACATTCGCACCATCGGGCAATTGGCTAAGGCGGATGAACATATGCTAATTGGTGCATTTGGCGTGACAGGATCGTGGCTCAAATTGGCGGCTAACGGGATTAATCATTCTCCAGTCAGCACTGAACGTGAGCCTAACAAATCCATCGGTCATACGACGACCCTGCCTATGGATGTGATGAAGCTGGAAGAGGCTCAGCGGGTACTTCTTAACATTAGCGACCAGGTAGCCCGGAGGCTACGACGACACGGTATGCTGGCAGGAGGTATTCAACTCACGATTCGGACGCCAGATATGAAGACCTTTACGCGTTCTCAGATGAGAAGTACTCCTACGGAAAGTGCTGAAGACATATATAAGGAAGCTTGTGCGCTGTATCGTCGTCATTGGGGAGAGGACAAGCCTGTGCGCTTACTGGGGATTACACTACAGCAGCTCATTCCGAAGGAGGAAGCGGCTGTTCAGCTGGATCTTTTTGAATATCAGGACCAGCCCAAGAAAGAAAGTCTATTGAAAACGATGGATGCGCTGCGCGACAAATTTGGTGAAAATGCAATTTTGACCGCCGGGATGCTGGGAGATGATCCTTCAGTGCTGCTTCGCAATTCCAAGCTGCGCGGAACTTCGCTGCAAAAAGACAATCTTCCGACTCCTGAGTGAATTTCCGCTTCATTTATGTAAAGCAGCGGAAGCTTGCAATATAAGCGTTTTTTACATGAGGGATAAAGGAAAATAATTTGTAATAATTTTTCGTTTGTATTAATATGTGAATAGAATGCAAAAGCTGGTTTGTTTGATTGTATAGGAGGAAGAGAACAGTTATGGCTAAATACACTTGGGTAGAAAAAGATACATGCATTGCTTGCGGAGCCTGTGGCGCCACAGCACCAGACATTTATGATTATGATGATGAAGGTTTGGCTGAAGTTATCTTTGAGGGAGATGCAAACCAAGGCATCAAGGCGATCTCAGAAGACCTGTATGATGATATGCAGGATGCTTGTGATGGTTGCCCTACAGATTCCATCAAAGTAGCAGACGAGCCCTTCAACAAAGAAGGTTAAGTGTAGGCTTCTTGGATGGTGACAGCACCGACAGCTTCCTTCACCGTATTACGGTTAAGGAAGCTGTCGGTGCTGTTTTTTTTATGTGCTGTCCATCTGGTCCATTCCGACCGATATACATATTAGGAAGTACGCAAGATTACACGATCAGGAGGATCCGATGGACCATTCGCCTCATCTTAAATCGTATGTAAAAAAGCATCCTGATAATAAAATGGCTTGGTATCTACTCGGTAAAGAGTATGAGAGCAGCGGTCAGGAGGGCAAAGCAAATTATTGCTTTAATCGCGCGGGAGAAGTGTTCGAGGCCTTCGAGCATAAACAGATTCCGGCAGACGTATGGATGGAATATCAGGATAAACTCGTTCAGATGTCGAAGGAGAAGGAGCGGCGAACAGCCCGAGCACGCCATCTGCTAACTGCGCTCATGGTCCTCTTGCTCATATGGGTGCCTTCAGCCAATTCACCGAAGCGTTCAAATGAGAATGCAGCCGTATCACCCGTAACCGAGCGTGCAGCCGCCGATAATGTGAAAACTGCGGAAGTACCGATTGTTGATCCAACAGGGACAGCTAAGATCGGTGGGACTAATGTTGGCGGTGTGTTTACGGCCCAAGGTCGAAAAGGAAGCGGAGCTGAGACGACGCTTGCTGATATGCTAACAAAGACGGATCGTTTGCCCCCCAAAACCACCGTGCTGGGCATGGAGCAGAGCGGCTCATGGCTACTTTGGAGGAATGGAATGCAGCCATTACTGAGTGTGCAAAACCAAGGGAATGGTGGATTAGCTGTTCAGTCTTACGATGCCGCTGCGTGTGCTTGCAAGCCGCCCGACAGGGAGAGTCTTCGCCAAGCAGGTCTGGAATGGGCAGCCGGTCAGGAGGAGCTGGCTGTGCTGAATAGCTCCATGCTTGCTTTTCGTTCGCAGCATCAACGTCTTCCCCAGAGTCTTGATGAGCTGACCCGCAACTTTCCCGATAACACGATGTATGGTACGACAGAGGGGATGAAGAAAGCTTTTATACCGATGCGCAGTTTACTTGCTTCACCGGGACAGGGAGCAGATCAACAGGCTGGCTCGTCGGCTGAAAGCAGTCCTTTACTGGCATCGTCACTGCATGGATGGCCTTTTCTGGGGCAGCCGTTGCGGATTGTGGTAGACAAATCCAAGCACAGGCTCGGATTGTTGAGTGGCAATGTGCTAATCCGAAATTATCCTGTTGGATTGGGTGGAGAAAAGACGCCGGAAGGGAAATTTGTAATTAGCGATAAAGTCGTCAATCCGAACGGCAAATCCAATGGTGAGTTTGGTAGCCGTGGAATGCAGCTGTCTGCAACGAATTATGCCATCCATGGTACGAACAAGCCAGACAGCATTGGGAAAAATGAATCGCTGGGCTGCGTCCGCATGGGCAAGACGGATGTGGAGGAATTGTTTGCTCTCGTGCCTTCAGGTACGGAGGTGGTTATTGGTACTGGGGGATTGCCTGAACAAGTACTTGTGCCTGGTTCGCGATTTATGAGTGAGCCGAAGCACGATCAGACGAATCCCCGCAAAACCTATCACTGGCTAAATTAACCTTTTCGCTGCATAAGCTGCTTGTTGTTTAACGATTTCCCGCTTGTGCTAAAACAATGACCAGAACAATCACAACGATGAGGAGAACAAAGCTGACGGCGGTCCATACAATCGCCTTCTTGTTCACCTCGTCCTTTTTCTTTTGCAGACTGGGCGGCTTGCGCTTGGTCTTCATATCAGCAATCCCTCTTTTCTGACGGGCTAAGGAACCTGTCTTACTATGTCCATTGTAAATGGTTTGATTATACATTTTCAATGACATCTCCATGACAACTGAATTGTTCTGTTGTCGCACCTCGCAAATTACTTTCTTTTTGGTATGGAAAAAGCTAAACTATTTTGTAGAGATGTTTTTTAGGATTGTGCAAGGGCATAGAACGGAGTGGATGAGAACGTGTTGTATCGAAGAATTGTAAAACCTGTTTTTTTCAAAATGAGTCCGGAGACGGCCCATCATGTAGTCATTGATGGCTTAAAGTATGCGGGGGCGCTTCCAGGTGGAGCAGCAACGCTGCGGGGGATGTACGGAGTCAAGGAAACGGAGGATCTTGCCGTTGATCTGTTCGGACTTCATTTTCCCAACCCGATTGGACTGGCTGCGGGGTTGGATAAAAATGCGGAAGCGGTTGCCGGCTTTTCCTCCATCGGGTTTGGTTTTATGGAAGTAGGCACGGTGACACCTGTCGGACAGCCCGGCAATGATCGGCCCCGCTTGTTCCGCTTGCCTCCCGATGAGGCATTAGTCAATCGGATGGGCTTTAACAATCTGGGTGCGGAGAGTATGGCTGAACGATTGGCTGCACTCAAACATCGGCCTGTTCCGGTTGCTGTTAATATTGGCAAAAACAAAATCACGCCCAATGAGGATGCACATAAGGATTATGAAAAGTGTATTTCCGCGCTATATCCGTACGCGGACTTCTTTGTGGTGAATATTAGCTCGCCGAATACACCGGATTTGCGAAAGCTCCAGCATGGCAGTGAACTGAAGTCATTACTTGAAGCGGTTCGGGCAGAGATGGGTGTGCAGGCAGCCAAGTATGGCGAATCCAAATCTGTGCTGGTTAAAATTGCCCCGGACGTATCGGATGAGGAACTGGAATATATGACGGATGCGATCGCTGCCAGTGGAGTGGACGGTATTATTGCGACAAATACAACGATATCCAGGGCTGGCCTGACACATCGAAATGCGAGTGAAACGGGAGGCTTGAGCGGCAAGCCGCTGCGTGATCGTTCTACAGAGGTCATTGGGCGGGTATACCGTCAGACGGAGGGGAAGCTGCCTATCATCGGATCGGGAGGCATTTTCACCAGCCGTGATGCCTATGACAAAATTAAAGCAGGCGCGAGCCTGATTGAAATTTATACAGCATTGATCTACGAGGGACCGGAAGTGAATCGGGCTTTGCACGCCGGTCTGCGTGAGCTGCTTCGAAAGGACGGCTTTAGACACATTACCGAGGCTGTTGGTGCAGATCACAGATAAAAAATGTGGTGTCGGAAGAGACAGGAGGTACGGGGATGGACGGAAGAGACTGGGGAACATTTTTGCTGCCATACGATCAGGCGGTGGAGGAGCTTAAGGTCAAGTTCAAAACAATGCGTGCGGAGCTGAAGAAGCGCGAGGAATACGCTCCTATCGAATTCGTAACCGGACGTGTTAAAAAAATATCAAGCATCCTCGATAAAGCGAAAAGATTGCAGGTTTCTCCTGATCAGCTAGAGACGGGAATTGAGGACATTGCAGGCATCCGTATTATGTGTCAATTCGTTGAGGATATTCGGCGGGTAGCCGAGTACATTCGAAGACGCAAGGATTTGACCGTACTGTATGAAAAGGACTATATCACCAACTATAAAGATAGCGGTTATCGCAGCTTTCATATGATTGTGGAATATCCTGTGCAGACGGCGCTGGGATTAAAAATTGTGCTGGCGGAAATTCAGATCCGTACCTTGGCTATGAATTTCTGGGCCACCATCGAGCATTCGCTCAGTTATAAGTATCGTGAAAGCTTGCCGGGTGAAATGCGGGCAAGGTTGAAAAAGGCCGCTGAGGCAGCCTTTGTATTAGATAATGAGATGTCTTCCATTCGTCTTGAAATATTGGAAGCACAGAAAAAATTTGAGGATGAAGCGAATATCGTTTCCAAAGTGCTAACAGGTATGCATCGCTTGTATTTTTACCATAAGATCAGCGAAACGATTGATGCACAGCGCAGGTTTAATGAGCTGTGGGAGCAACATGATATGGAAGGAATCAAGCAGCTTCACGATGAAGTTAAGGAGATGCTGGAATCCTCCACCAAGGAAGAAGACAGGGATGAACAATAAATGGTGAACCTTTCCTATGAACCGTTGTACGTGACTTACCTGGTATACTTCAATCGGGATCGGGATTATTTTGAATGTCATGAGGTACTGGAAGAGCTGTGGCTTAGGCTGGACCGTGACCCTGTATATAAAGGTTTGCTGCAAATCGCTGTAGGGCTGTTTCATTTTCGTAACGGCAACTATCGTGGTGGGCATATGATGCTGGATAGTGCGGTGCATAGACTGGAGCATACTCCACCGCAGGCGCTGGGCATTAATATGGCGAAGCTGGTGAACGAGGCGCGCGCTTGTGCCCGCCAGCTTGCCGAGTTTGTTGCCGCTGGTAAGGAACAACTTCTGCACCAGCCGCCGGTTTATCGGGATTTGACAATTGAAATCGTCGACCCCGGGCTGCGCCGGGCCGTGAATAATGTATCACCGTCCATTCCAGCCAATGTCCCGCAGCAACGAAGACCTCAGCGTGGGGAGAAGCATGAGCAGCGTCAGCAGGCGCTGGAAGCCTCAATCAGGCGCAGACAGGCAGTCTGCGATTCCTGCATCGCCTTGCCTGAAACGAAGGGCGCGACGTAACTCGAAGCGCGCATAATAAGCAAGCAGCCCGATCCATTTTGAGGGGATCGGGCTGTTTTATCGTTCCAGAATGTGCGAACATCTTTTAGGAGGTTACGTTCTTTTTATATTTCTCAAAAAAGGCTTTAAAATCGTCCAGCGTATAGCCGTTGTCAGATGGGCTTTCCTTCAAGCCACCAACCATGCGATCCTTTTCCACGCCTTTTTCGTAATAGACGAGCGTAGGGGTATATTCAATGTTGTACTTGTCCCAGCCGTCTTCATACTCACGCAGGTTAAACTCATGCATTGTGATGTTCTCCTGCTTGCTCAAAGGCATCAGCTTGGGAGTCGTGGCGCGGCAATGAACACAATCGGATGCGAAATGATAAACGAAAAAGCTTTCCTTTTTGTTAATTTTGCTTTGCAGATCTGCTGGTTTAATAATCTGCTGATAATTAGGATCATTCAATAATTCTTGAGTGGCTGGCTTCAAAGACGCTGTGGACACGCCGTATAACTCGTTTTTAGTACCAGAATTTAAAGCGAGCAGTACTCCAAGCAAGATGACCAGCACAACAAAAAAGCCGATGACAGGTATAAGCTTTTTTTTGTTGGATTTTTGGGCGTTCAATATAATCTCTCCTATCAAAATTCAAAATATGTAGCTAAGAATCTCATTATTATACAACATTACAGATTGTAGTGAAAGTTTGTAAATCACAGAGATATTGCGGCATAACGGGTTGATTATGGTACAATAAATTTTATTTTAACAGGACAGGATGATTACGATTATGGGTGTACAGCTTCCTACAGCATTTGTGAAGCGCATGGAGCAACTGCTCGGTGACGAATTTGAAGCTTTTATGGCTGCTTATGATCATACGCCACATGCAGGAATACGCGTCAATACGTTAAAAATTCCGGTGGAGGCGTTTAAGGCGATTTCGCCATTTGAGCTGCGGCCGATTCCGTGGTGCAGTACAGGCTTTTACATTCCGCACGGTACGAAGCCTGGGTTACATTCCTACTACCATGCGGGGCTGTATTATGTGCAGGAACCCAGTGCAATGTCTCCGGTAGAGCTGCTAGATGTAGCTGTGGATGAAGCTGTACTGGACTTGTGTGCTGCACCAGGGGGGAAATCGACTCAAATCGCTGCCAAGCTGCAAGGAAGCGGCGTATTGGTAACGAATGATATTAGCGCGGAACGAACCAAGGCGTTGGCCAAAAATGTGGAATTATACGGTGTTCGTAATGCTGTGGTACTGAATGAAAGCCCGGACCGAATCGCGGAGGCCTTTCCTCATTTTTTTGACAAGATTTTAATTGATGCACCTTGCTCGGGAGAAGGCATGTTCCGCAAGGATGAGGACATGGCGAAGCAATGGGAAACGCACTCCGTGGAAAAGTGTTTGGTCATGCAACGAGACATTTTGCGCGTAGCGGCTTCGATGTTGAGCGACGGAGGACGGATCGTTTATTCGACCTGTACCTTTGCACCCGAGGAAAATGAGGGGATGATCGCGGAGTTTCTGGAGGCTCACCCTGATTTTGAGGTTATTCCTGTTCCTTCAGGTGCAGGCTTTGCACTAGGTCACCCTGAATGGGTGAGTGAAGCGGTTGCCTCAGCCCACCCTGAGCTGCGCGGAACGGCGCGTCTATGGCCGCATCTTGTAGAGGGCGAAGGTCATTTTATCGCTGTATTGCAGCATCAGGGCAGTCGGGCCGTTGCGGCAGAAGATCGTTGGGGGAAAGCAGATTCAATCCAATCCGGTGGTACGGCTGAAAAGGCTTTAAACATGGATGCGCAGCGGCCGCGTGGGAAACAGCATTTGTCTGTCGTGGAACCGCTGACTCGAAGCGGACAGAGCAGACATGCTGTTGGCGAGTCCAAACGAAATAAAAAAGATGGGAAGCCAGGAAAAGGAGCGACTGCGCGCGGGTTTGAGGGCAGCAGGTCCCGTTCCGGCAAAGAGGGTTTAAAATCGGCTGCACGTGCATCGCATGATGTGATGGAATCCTATCGCCAGTTTGTACAAGAGCATCTGGAGGTGTCGTTTGCTGGCTATACAGTTGTCTATGGAGATCGCATCTATCAGTCGCCGCTGTCCTCACATCGTCTGGACGGCCTTAAAGTGGTGCGTCCGGGCTGGTTTATAGGCACTGACAAGAAGGGTCGATTTGTCCCTTCGCACCCGCTGGCGGTAGCTTTGCGGCCGTCTGAGGCGGTTAGAAGCATAAACCTCTCTAGTTCAGATGCTGAAGCCATTCGTTATTTAAAGGGTGAGACCTTATCCATCCCGGTTCAGCGAATCACATTGAAGAACGACGCACAGCCCAAAGGCTACGTTCTCATATGTATTGATGGATATACTGCCGGATGGGGAAAGTGGCAGGATGGCATGCTCAAAAATGAATATCCTACAGGTTGGAGGTGGACATCGGTATGAGTGGAAAGGGCAGGCAAACACAACGTTTGGACAAAATTTTAACCCACATGGGATATGGTTCACGCAGTGATATCAAGCGACAGGTGAAGCAAGGGATCATTACGGTGAATGGTCGAGCCATTAAGGATAGCGGCTTGCAGGGTCATCCATACAACGATCAGATTGAAGTGAACGGGGAACGTGTTGTTTTTCGGGAGTATATTTATATTATGCTTCACAAGCCGCCCGGTGTAATTTCTGCAACCGAGGATACGCGCGAACGAACGGTGCTGGATTTGTTGAGTGCGGAGGAACGGCATTTTGAGCCATTTCCCGTAGGGCGACTGGATAAAGATACAGAAGGGCTATTGTTGTTGACCAACGACGGCAAGCTGGCGCATGAACTATTGTCTCCACGACGTCATGTCCCTAAAACGTATGAGGCTACCGTATCGGGTCATGTTACGGAAGAGGATATTCAGCAATTTGCAGCAGGAGTGGAGCTGGATGACGGTTATGTTACGCTTCCCGCTCAATTGACCATTCTTCGGCATGAATATCCGCAGCAGACGGATGAAGAAGTCATTTCCTATATTTCGCTAGTGATCCATGAAGGGAAGTTTCATCAGGTCAAGCGCATGTTCGAGGCAGTTGGTAAAAAGGTGACCTATCTGAAAAGAACGGCCATGGGCCCGTTATCGCTGGATGAACAGCTGCCGCTGGGCAGCTATCGTGAGCTAACCCACGAGGAGTTGGCATGGATTGGGCGGGAGCTGACGTCTGCAACGGCAGAGACTTAATGAGGATACACAATAAAATGACGCACAGGCTCTTATTAGAGTTCACTGTGCGTCATTTTAAATTTACATATAACGGATGGCGGATATGAATTATTGTGCCTGTGCTGTCCGGCTTTTTTTCACTTCCGCTGCCTTATAGGCTGTAACCTTGTTTTTACCTGTTGTTTTGGATATGTACATCGCCTGATCCGCCTGCTTGACCAGTTCATCCGGGTTTATTTCCCTTTTGACTGTACTATGACCGACACTGATGGTGACAATGCTTTCCTCGGCCACCCGTTCGCGAATGCGTTCAGCGACATGTTCGACCTTGGCTCGT
>NZ_ASSB01000028.1:0-13816 GCF_000520755.1 Paenibacillus sp. 1-18 | reverse complement strand
AGTTAGTGTCCAAACTTAGGGGGTTAATCCGATATTTAAAAGACTTTATCTGGCATGATCAACATCACATAAGACAGATTGAGGAGCTTAAAAGAAGAGCTATGTGAGTATTTAAAAAAAGGATAGTGTACATAATATTTTGGTTCCTGGTGCTGGGTATGGGAGAAATACCAAGATGTTCTCTTCTTATTTTGAGGTTGATGGAATTGAGATATCTAGTTCAGCTATAGATCTAGCAAAAGAATGGGATTTAAAAACGAATTTTATTCAAGAATCGGTGTTAGAGTTTCGTACAAGCAAAAGGTATGATGGCATATATTGTTATGATTTATTACATTTATTTTTGTTAAAAGACCGAAAAAAACTGATACAGAATTGTGTGATGCATTTGAAGGAACAGGGAGTGATGTATTTTACGTGTTTTTCTGATCGCGATTTTAATAATGGTGTGGGTAGGAACGTTGAGGAAGGAACATATGAATACAAGAAAGGGAAATATGCTCACTTCTTTACTGAAGAAAATTTAATTAAACATTTTAATGATTTGAATATATTAGAAACTGGTTCCATAAGAGAATATCTGACACATGCAGAAAAACAACAAGAATATGAATTAAGATATATAGTTGTTCAAAAGATTGGATAGCTATTTAGGGGAAGTAATTTAGCAGACACATCCTACCGCTTAACTGCCGCATGTGGCAGCCGGACTGTTAGTCCTAAAGCGCTGGGACATCGTAAATACAGATCGTTATATGTAATTGGAAGCGAAGGGAATAAAAAAATGAGAATGCAAGACAAACCGATAGTAAGTATTATAGGCTTGGGATTATTTAGTCTGTCACTAGTGGTGCACATTTGTTTTAAATCAATAAGAACAATGGATGATGTAGGGATGGGTATATTATTGTCTCTAGTAAATGCCATATTTCTAGTCTTTCCATTGCTATGGGGAGTATTGGGTGCGGTAGAATTCTCAAGAATAATGAGTTGGAGTGAGAAAATAAAGACAAGAGAAGTGAACGAGGAAGTAGATTTAGATAAATACAAGAAAAAATATATCTATGTATAAACGTAATTTATTTATTGTTAGTTATATGTCAATTGGGTTATGTAATTTATAGATGGGATGAAGTGAACGTATAATAAATATAGCAATGTGATGGCTATTTTATAGATTTTCTGTAAATATATATACATAAACATAAACATAAACATTATGAGCAATAACCATAAGGGGAGAGCTAACATGACAAATAGAGAGGAAATGAATCCTAAAGTTGATGTGTATTTAGATAAAGTGAAAAAATGGCAGGAGGAAATGGAGAAGTTGAGAGCGATTATGCTCGATTGTCAGCTCATTGAAGAATTGAAGTGGGGTAAACCATGCTACATGTTTCAGAATAGTAACATAGCTATAATACAGGGATTTAAAGAACACTGTGCGCTTATGTTTTTCAAAGGTGCATTGTTAAAAGACCCCAATGGTATTCTAATTAAACCTGGGGAGGACACGCAGGCGGGGCGTCAGATTCGGTTCACGAATGTTGAAGAAATCGCGGAGATGGAAACCATCTTGAAAGCTTATATTAACGAAGCCATTGAAGTGGAAAAAGCTGGTTTGAAAGTGGATTTTAAAAAGAGTACAGAACTCATATTTCCTGAAGAACTTCAAGCTAAGTTAGATGAAAATCCTGCCTTGAAAGCTGCTTTTGCTGCATTGACGCCGGGACGACAAAGAGCATACGTTATGCATTTTTCTGCGCCCAAACAATCTAAAACTCGGGAGTCGAGGGTTGAAAAATGTATACAGGACATTCTCGCTGGAAAGGGATTAAATGATCGTTAAACTCGATGAGAAACCAAACACACTGCCATGAGCCTAAATCGCTTAAGGCAGTGTGTCTGTTTTTAGACCTGTATATCTGTTAAAAACGGATTATTCCTTTCCGGTCGCCACTGGATTTTCCTCATAGCTGATCCAATCGCTCCAGCTTCCCGGATAGAGTCTCACCTTACTAAATCCTGCCTCATTCAAGGCTAGAACATTCGGGCAGGCAGATACGCCTGATCCGCAATATACGATGATCTCAGCGTTCTGATCAAGGTCTGAGAAATGCTGTTTCAACTGCTCTGCATTTTTAAATGCACCCTTTTCGTCCAAGACCTCTTTCCAGAAGAAATTCACCGCACCAGGGATATGCCCCGCGGCTTGATCTATGGGTTCTTCCAGTCCCAGGTAGCGCGGCCGCTCTCTGGAGTCGACCAATATAGGTGAAAAACCGATATTGGAGCCAACTGGAACAGAAGCTTCGGATATACGTTGTACTTCTTGCATACTTGTGAGCATTTGTGGCTGAACATTTGCCACAAAGGTGGAGGGAATGCGAATCGGCTGATCTGCCGTAACGGGGAACTTCGCTTCCTTCCAAGCACTGTAGCCTTCTTCCAGCACATATACCTGCTCATGTCCGAGGTAGCGCAGTAGCCACCAGAAGCGGGAGGCCATCATACCCCCTTGGTCATCATAAGCAACGATGCGTGAAGCTGAGTTAATTCCGGTACGACTCAGACGTGCGGCAAGTGTATCCACATCGGGTAAGGGATGGCGCCCCCCATGCTCGCCAAGAGGAGCGGTGAGGTCTTCTTCCAAATCGAAGTGAACCGCCCCTGGGATATGGTCTTCATTAAATTCTTTCCGTCCAGCTCCAGCTTGTCCGAGCACGGAACGGCAGTCGGCAATGATTATGTCGGGCTCATACAATCGGGCCAGCAGCCAGCGTTTGGATACGATGGATTTCATAGAAGATTCCGCCTTCCTTTATTTAGCAGTAAATTTAATCCATTGAGTATGGTTTATGATAATGGGGTAATAAGCTAAGAGCTAGCCTTTAAGGGGTGCTCATTGTTAGGCATTTCACTTTGGTGGACAACTTGCTTTTTAAAGTCCGTTCCGTAGCGGATAAAAAACCATACGCCGAACAGGATGAAAAAGCCTGCACCAAATTGCAGGGTAGATAGCCTTTCCCCAAGCAGCACCCATGCCAGCAGGGAAGAAAAAACAGGCTCACCGAGTACCGCCATTGACACCGCGGTGGCGTTAATGTATTTGAGCAGCCAGTTAAACAGGTAATGTCCGAACAGTGTGGGTACAATCGCGAGCAGCAGGAACAGTCCCCATTCCCGTGGTGCATATCCAGTAAAAGGTATGGCATTGACCACATTATACAGCGCAAGCGATGTAGCAGCGATGATAAAAACCCAAAAGTTATAGACAAAAGCGCTCAAATGCTCGCGTAGATGCTTACCCATTAGCATATGGATCGAAACGGCTACCATACCCAAGAAGGACAGTGCATCTCCAAGTAGAGCTTGGCCCGAGACATGAAAATCCCCCGCGCCGATGGCCAGTGAGCCGATAAAGGCCAGACCCATTCCGAAGAGCATAGCGCGATTCGTGCCTGTCTGGAAAAACAAAAAAGAACCGAGCATGACAAGGATCGGTTCCAATGTCATAATAACGGTAGAGCTTGCAACGGTGGTCAGCCGCAGCAAGCCCATCCAAAGCAAGAAATGCAGCCCTAGCGCGATACCGGACCAGAGGATGAGCATCCACTGCTTGCGAGTAAGGTTAAATAGCTCGGTGCGGTATTTCCAGACCAATGGCAGCATGAGAAGATTGGTCAGGTACAGACGGTACATAGCGATGACGGACACCTCGGCTTCCGACCATCTTACGAAGATCGAGGAGAACGAAATAGCGACAATACCTATGATGTACAGTAATTCAAAGGACACTGACGATTTGTGTGCTTGATTCATATGCAGCTCCATCCGTATGGAGGGAATTCAGGCGTATTTGCTTCCTTCTTTGCTTCCTTCTTTGCTTCCTTCCATGGGTGTTTTGAAAAAGTGTTTTGAAAAGAGTATCTCGAAAATTAGGTTTAATAAAGCCTATTATACTGTACCTGACATTCCCGTGGTATCAGGATTTTGCAAAATCCTGAGAATATAATAAGCGGGAGCAGGAGGAAGGAATTTAAGTGTGCTGGTGCGTAGAACTTTTGCCGAACAAACTCGTCTATTATAGTGGAGGTGGACATTATGAAAAAACGCAACACATTTTCATTCATACTATTGACTGTAGTGGCAGTGCTGGCCCTGTCAGCCTGTGGAACGAAACCGCAAACTAATAACACCGCTCCTCAAGGGACAGACCAACCACAAACGCAACAGCCGCAAGTAAAACCGGAGCCAGTCGCAAAGCCAGAGGTCAAACAAGGCACAGGTGTATACAGTGGAGCTGCTGATCCGCATACGGTTGAAATCGAAATCAATGGCGAAGCCCAATCCTTCCAACTGGCTGACGGACTGGACACGGTAGTGGCCGGACTGAAGGAAGGCGATGCAGTGACGTTTGAATATAGTGAACAAGCTGTTGAGGACGACGCGACCGCGCAGCAGCTCATTTTAACTAAAATACAAAAAACAGAAGCTGCAACAGATGGCAATCAAAACGGTAGCTCTGGTCAACAAGTAGGTGGGGAACGCTCGAAAACGCAAGCTTTTGAGCTTACCCTTGAAGGCAAAAAGGAAACGCAGACAGCTACATTGGCACAGGGAGAGGGATATTCGCTGTATGTATTTGATCCGATGTCCCTGTTTCCCGATCAAAACCGCGTCGCCTTGGCGGTAGATGATAACTATTACGCTGAAATGACGAAGCTGCCCTCTGATTTTAATCTGGATGAGCTCCAGAAGAAAGGCGAACAGGGGTTGGCCTCCATCGGCAAGGTGAAAAAGCTGGACAAAGCAGATGTTCCTCAAGCGCTAACAAGCAGCCGCCTGTTCCTGCAAGCGAGTGGCTCGAAGGTTATACGACAATATATTGTCGTGGAAAATAAAACGGGTGGTTTCATTGTGAAAGTGAACATTCCGCGTGGGGAGTCTGCCGAGGGATTCGAATCCTTCATTTATACATCGTTGGAGAGCTTACAAGCTAATAAATAACCCTGATTTAAAGTTGGGTGGTCGCTGGCTTACATTAATGAATTTAAGGCAGTCGAGCGGCTGAAATTTGTTATTTTAGGTACTAGGTTAGCGCTCTGAAGGTCTAATCTGTAATTGCGAGACCTGCACTTTTGTGCTATAAAGGATGAGAGAATAAGATCATTCCGGCTTGCGTAGTCGTATGAGGCGATGAAGGAGTTGTTCGATTTATTATGTCCATCGAAATGAATACACAAGAAGTCATCAACGTGATTAAAAACAGCAAGAAAAAGACGCCTGTTAAAGTATATGTAAAAGGAGCTTTGGCTTCCGCTTCATTTGGCGAGAATGTGCAAGCTTTTATTTCCGGAGATAGTGGTGTGGTATTTGGCGATTGGGCAGACATCAAGCCTGTACTGGATAGCGTAAACGCTAAAGAAGAAGACTATGTGGTGGAAAATGACCGCCGCAACTCCGCTGTACCTATGCTGGATCTGAAGGGCATCAATGCTCGCATTGAGCCAGGCGCATATATTCGCGATATGGTCGGCATCGGTAATAACGCAGTCATTATGATGGGCGCCGTGATTAACATTGGCGTTACAATTGGTGAAGGCACCATGATAGATATGAATGCTGTACTTGGCGGTCGTGTTAAAGTAGGCAACATGTGCCACATCGGCGCAGGCGTTGTTCTTGCAGGTGTCATTGAGCCACCGTCCGCACAGCCTGTTATCGTAGAAGACGAAGTATTGATCGGTGCGAACTCGGTTGTACTGGAAGGCGTACGAATTGGTAAAGGTGCAGTTGTTGCAGCCGGAGCGGTTGTAACTGAAGATGTGCCTGCATACTCCGTAGTAGCTGGTACACCTGCTCGCGTAATCAAACAGGTCGACGATAAGACCAAATCTAAAACTGAGATTTTGAAAGAACTGCGCGTTCTGTAAGAAGGCAAAGTTTTTTATGTACCAAAGGTGAACGATTCCTTGTCAGAGACGAGATGTACTGACACACAACTTAGGGACGAAGCACAACGGACAAGGCTCGGCGGCTGCGCCGGGCTTTTGTCCTTTTGTTCTTTTGCCAGATAAGAGCTGATAGGCTAAAAAAGGAGGCGGAGCAGCGAAATGAGCACAGTCGATACTTTTGTTCAAATACGAAGGGATCTGCATCAAATTCCCGAACCGGGGTTTGAGGAATATAAAACACAACGATACTTGCTGGACTACTTGGAAACGCTCCCTCAAGAGCGGCTGGACATTCGTACATGGCGTACGGGCGTGTTAGTATTCATTCATGGAACGGCCCCCGAACGCCGCTATGGATATCGTTGTGACATGGATGGCTTACCGATTGAAGAAGAGACGGGTTACGAGTTTCGTTCGACCCATCCCGGCTACATGCATGCTTGCGGACACGATTTACATATGACGATTGGATTGGGAATTGTTACTCACTTTGCGAGCCACCCGATTAAGGACGACCTGGTTGTAATTTTTCAACCTGCTGAGGAAGGCCCGGGCGGAGCGTTGCCGATGCGCGATAGCGCAGAGCTGGCAGACTGGCTGCCGGATCAAATTGTCGCGCTGCATGTTGCACCCGAATATCCTGTGGGCACGATTGCGACTCGCCCGGGTATCTTATTTGCCAATACATCGGAGCTTTTCATCGACCTGAAGGGTACGGGAGGGCATGCTGCGTATCCACACAAGGCGAATGATATGGTAGTAGCTGCTTGTCAGCTGGTGGGACAGCTACAAACGATTGTAGCCCGTAATGTGAATCCGCTGGATGCAGCAGTTGTTACCGTTGGTAAGGTTAGCGGTGGCACGAAGCAGAATATTATCGCGGAAACCGCCCGTTTGGAGGGTACGATCCGAACGCTGTCAGCCGATACGATGAAGCTGGTTAAATCGCGGATTGAAGCACTGGTACGTGGTATAGAAGCTGGATTTGAATGCCAGGCGGAGATTCATTATGGCTCCAATTATTTGCAAGTGTATAATGAAGCCAAGGTAACCGAGGAATTCATGAGTTGGGTCAGTAATCGGCAGGATGTGCAGCTCATTGAATGCGGAGAAGCGATGACGGGAGAGGATTTCGGGTATTTTCTGGAGCGAATTCCGGGTCTGATGTTCTGGCTTGGCGTTGATACGCCCTATGGCTTGCACCATGCCAAGCTGGCGCCTGCAGAGGAAGCGATCGGTGTGGCCATTCGTGTGCTGACAGACTATTTTACATGGAAGTCTCAAGGGTAAATGGTACGGCCTGAATAATTATGTTTAATGAACAGAATAAAATGGAATGAAGTCGAATCTTTGAAGGAGGGTGTTATGGGAGAGCAAAACATCATCCGATTTGAACGGGTGACCAAGCAATATGACAACGATCCCCCAGTGCTGGCTGACGTCAGCTTTGAGATTGAGCGTGGTAAATTTTATACACTGCTAGGGCCTTCCGGCTGTGGTAAAACGACGATTCTGCGTATGATTGCAGGTTTTGCGGAGCCGACAGAAGGCTCTATTTATTTAAATGGAAAACTCATTAATCGTGTTCCAGCCAATGAGCGGCAGGTCAATACGGTTTTTCAGGATTATGCGCTATTTCCGCATCTCAATGTGTTTGAAAATGTAGCCTTTGGTCTGCGGATCAAAAAGATGAACAAAAAGGACATTCAGGAGAAGGTGACACAGGCATTGTCCTTCGTCAATCTGGAAGGCTACGGCGAACGGGAAATTTCCGAGATGTCCGGGGGACAGCGTCAGCGTGTAGCCATTGCACGGGCTATCGTCAATGAACCAGATGTTCTCTTGTTGGATGAACCATTGTCTGCACTGGATTTAAAGCTGCGTACAGAAATGCAGTATATTTTGCGCGAAATGCAGCAGCGCCTTGGAATTACTTTTATTTTCGTTACGCATGATCAGGAGGAAGCGCTGGCCATGTCGGACGAAATTTTTGTCATGAACAAAGGCAAAATCGAGCAGAGTGGTACGCCAAATGATATCTATGATGAGCCGATTAATCGGTTTGTTGCTGATTTTATCGGCGAATCCAATATTGTCCCTGGGCGTATGATTGCAGATTATCAGGTGGAATTCAACGGTCGACAGTTTGAGTGTGTAGATGGTGGGCTGCGTCCGAATGAACCGATTGAAATTGTGATCCGGCCAGAGGACTTGGAGATTACCAGTGTTGCTGAAGGCAAGCTGCGTGTAAAGGTGGATACCCAATTGTTCCGTGGGGTCCACTATGAAATAAGCTGCTATGATGATTCAGGACAGGAGTGGCTGGTGCATTCTACCAAAAAGGCGGAGCTGGGCAGTGAAATCGGCCTGCATTTTGATCCGGAAGCGATCCATGTGATGCGCTTTGGGGAAACGGAGGAAGAATTTGACCGGCGCCTGGAGGCCTATGAAGAGGTGGATCAGCATGTCCGGTAATACAAGAGCGGCGTTTCTGCTGCCTTATTATTTATGGATTGTGCTGTTCGTGGCGGCTCCGGTTGTGCTTGTGTTTTACTATTCACTATTTGATGTAGACGGTCATTTCACATTCAGCAACTATGCACAGTTTCTGACACCCGTTTATTTGAGCATGACGCTCAGCTCGTTTTGGTATGCATTTTTGATTACGGTATTTTCGCTCCTGGTGGCTTATCCGGCGGCGTATTTACTCACACGAACCAAGCATAAGCAGCTGTGGCTATTGCTCATTATTTTGCCGACATGGATTAACTTGCTGCTCAAAACGTATGCCTTCATCGGGATATTCGGTACCTATGGCCCGGTGAATGCTATATTAGGTATGGTTGGATTGGGGGGGCAGCAATTACTGTTTACCAGCTCCAGCTTTGTGTTTGTGTCGGTTTATATTTTTGTGCCCTTTATGATTTTGCCTATCTTTAACGCATTGGAAGGGTTAAACCCTTCACTGCTGGACGCTGCGCGTGATTTGGGAGCCTCCAAATGGACGGCGTTTCGCCGAGTTGTTTTCCCGTTAACGCTTTCTGGTGTGCGATCCGGATGTATGGCGGTGTTCATTCCTGCGCTGTCATTGTTTATGATTACCCGACTGATCGCAGGCAACCGGGTTATTACTCTGGGAACGGCAATAGAGCAGCATTTTCTGGTTACACAGGACTGGGGGATGGGCTCCACGGTGGCTGTGTTCCTGATTTTGGCGATGGCGATCATTATGCTGATCACCTCGGGGACGAAGCGGAGGGTGCGACATGGCAAATAAAAGTCGATTCGGGAATTTGTATTTGGTGATCGTTTTTCTCGTGTTGTACGCCCCCATTTTGTACCTGATGTACTATTCCTTCAACAGCGGTGGGACAATGCACGAGTTTGAAGGTTTTACCCTTCAATACTATAAAGAGGTGTTTGCAGATACTCGCCTGATCATTATTGTCATTAACACCTTGGTGATTGCGTTGCTGTCGTCTGCATTGGCTACGATTATTGGCATTATGGGTGCGCTGGCTATTCATCAGATGCAGAATCGTCGAGTCAAAAATACGTTGCTGTCACTCAACAATGTGCTGATTGTGAACCCGGATGTCATTATTGGCGCATCCTTCCTCATTTTGTTCACGATGGTTGGGATTAAGCTGGGCTTCTACTCGGTCTTGTTGTCTCATATTGCATTCAGTGTGCCGATTGCAGTCATTATGATTTTGCCGCGGCTTCAGGAAATGAGTCCATCCCTGGTCGATGCAGCACGTGATTTGGGTGCCAGTCGGCTGGATGTGCTGACCAAGGTGATTTTGCCCTTTATCAAGCCAGGGATTTATGCGGGCTTTTTTATGGCGCTAACGTATTCTCTGGATGATTTTGCGGTGACCTTTTTTGTGACAGGCAGTGGCTATTCGACCCTATCGGTGGAAATTTACTCGCGTGCCCGTCAAGGGGTTTCCTTGTCCATCAATGCGCTGTCCACGCTCATTTTCCTGTTTACGGTGCTGCTGGTGGTGGGTTACTACTTTATTATGCGCAAGGCGAATCGTAACGGTAAAAAAGAGCCTGCGGCGGAAATGGGGATGCCTAGATGAAGTCGCTTGTGCGCGTGTTTCTGTCGATTTTCATTATCTCGTTTAGCCTGATGGGGGTGGCGGCCTGGCTTAATTCCAGTCAAGGCTACTCCGGTGGCAACACATTGACGGTATACAACTGGGGAGACTACATTGACCCTGATCTGTTGGAACGGTTCCAGAAGGAGACGGGGATTACCGTCATTTATCAGACATTTGATTCTAATGAGGCGATGCTGACGAAAATCGAGCAGGGTGGAACTTCGTTTGATGTAGCGGTTCCTTCGGAGTATGCTCTGGCCAAAATGAAGCAGGAGCATCTGTTGCTTCCGCTGGATCACAGCAAGCTGCCAAATTTGAAGCATGTGGATGCTCATTTTCTGAATCTTTCGTTCGATCCGAATAACCAATATTCGGTTCCGTATTTTTGGGGGACGGTCGGGATTGTGTTTAACCCGGAGCTGACGAAAGGCATTGATTTTCATAGCTGGGACGGTCTGTGGAATCCGAAGCTGCGTAATAACCTGCTGCTGGTTGATGGAGCTAGGGAGATTATGGGCATGTCGCTGAACAGTCTCCACTATTCCTTGAACGATACAAATGAGGCACATTTGCAGCAGGCTTTGACGAAGCTGGAGAAACTGGCGCCCAATGTCAAAGCGGTTGTCGGTGACGAGATTAAAATGCTGCTGGCCAATGAGGAAGCTGCTGCGGGGGTTGTATGGTCCGGGGATGCGTCCGAAATCATGAACCAGAACGACAAGCTGGATTACATCGTGCCTGATGAAGGCTCCAACCTGTGGTTTGATAACATGGTTATTCCAAAAACAGCTACCCATGTGGATGCAGCCCATAAGTTCATCAATTTTATGATGCAGCCCGATGTAGCTGCTCAAAATGCCGAGTTTGTAGGCTACTCAACACCAAACCAAGATGGGAAAAAGCTGTTGCCTGCAGATATTTCTGGCGATGAGCGCTTCTATCCTCCGTCCGAAATTACGGATAAGCTGGAGGTATACGATAATCTCGGCAAGCGGATGCTGGCTCACTATAATGAATTGTTCCTGCAATTCAAAATGCATTTAAAGTAGGGAGTGGCGCGTGGATTCAAGGTTTGTGGATTAAAGGCCGCTGCAGTGGCGGATGGTGCTTCCCATCGCTGTTAAATTCCGATTTTTATGATTGGATGTATAAAGGTGAAAATCGGAATTTAAAGGCGACCGCTTACGCTTGTCCAGCACCATTCCGCCTCCTCCGCTGCGCCGTGCTTAAAGGTGCGCACCCATGAACCCCACGCCGACGGTGAGGGAGTAGTCGGAAAACGAACAGGCTCTTGAATCTCCCGGTAGGAGGAGATTCAAGAGCCTGTTTTATTTTTACTCACCGCGCAAAGGTGAGTATTGTTTTTAACCCTAGCTGCTCCACACACGTTAGACAACTTGTGGGACTTTAAGGCGGGCAGTAAGCGAAGCGGGCCATTTGAATCTGAAGAAGCGAGAGCGTTCGCCTTTGCAGGGGGATTCTTACCGTTGAATAATTTAAATAATCCAAGAATCCCCCTGCAACAGCGATCGGAAGATCAAATGGACCGCGAAGCGCTTCCTCCCACCTTAACTCCCCACAACTCCTTTAACAAACCTCTCTATTTTATCCAGCCCTTGCTCCAGTACGTCCTGTCCGTAAGCGTAGGACAAACGGATGTATCCCTCGCCATAGGAAGAAAAGGCATCTCCTGGCACGACGGCCACTCCATGCTCTTCCAGCAGCTTCAAGGTAAAATCCATTGAGCTTAAGCCAAAATGGGCGATGGAAGGGAAAAGGTAAAAGGCCCCCTCTGGTTTTTCGAGTGGAATGCCCATGTCGGTTAGCCTTCCGTGAACATAGTCACGGCGTTTGCGATATTCCTCACGCATCGGGAGTGCATCGTCCACACCGACGGTCAGGGCTTCCAGCGCAGCATACTGGCTGATCGAGCTGGCACAGGTCACGTTGTACTGATGAACCTTAACCATATGCTGTGTAATCTCAGCGGGTGCAAGCGTAAAACCAATACGCCAGCCCGTCATGGAGTGTGATTTGGACAGACCGTTGATGACGATGGTGCGTTCCCGCATATCTGGAAGAACTGCAATGGATACATGTGGTGTATCGTAAATCAGTTCGCTGTATATTTCATCCGAAATGATAAATAGATCGCGTTCCTTCAGCAAATTGGCGACCTCTTCCAGTTCTTCACGGCTCATCACTCGCCCGGTCGGATTCGAAGGATAGCCAAGGATGACTGCTTTCGTCCGCTCGGTCAAATAAGGCTCCAGCACCTCGGCGGTGAGCTTGAAGCCGCTGCTGCGGGTATCGGCAAACACTGGAACGCCGCCTGACAAACGGATCAATGGCTCGTAACCAGGGTAAATGGGCACAGGCAAAATGACTTCATCGCCAGGTGACAAAAGGGTGCGCAGGGTAATATCCAGCGCTTCACTGGCTCCGTTGGTCACGATAACCTCATCCTGTCCACGGTAACTCAGCCCGTATTTACGGGCTACAAACGCTGCTGCGGCTTCCCTTAATTCGGGTAGTCCGGGATTAGGCGTATAGGAGGTGCGCCCTTCGTTAATCGCCCGATGGGCGGCTTCCATAATATGCGCAGGGGTAGGGAAATCCGGCTGTCCAATCGTTAAGGACAGGGTTCCGGGCAATGCGGCAACCTTATTGGCAATTTTACGGATGCCGCTAATTTGAATGTTTTTAACCTGCTCGTTAAGCAAATGCTCCATAGCGTATGTGCCACCTTTTTCTGTATTAGAACAAGTTTACAATAATATGATCTGATTATGCTACGGCAAGAAGAATTCATTTTTACAAAATTAAGGTACTGAATTGACTAATTTATGGTATCTTAAAAGATGAAATATGAATTGTAAGCGTAATCACAGAAAAAAAGGGAAGGAGAGCATCTTTTGATGAAACAAGTATACATAGAAAAAATGTTATCCATAAAATTAAAAAGGCTTGGACTTACAGGGCTCAGTGCAATACTGGTGCTTTCGGTAGGAACGGGATGGTTATCTAGTGGAAAGGCTAAGGCAGAGCCTGCACTTTTGCTGGAAAAGGAAGCGCAGATATTACCCTCAACTGTTGGGACCAGTGTATATGCTGATGTCTATTTGCCTAAAAAGCTTCGTATCCACGACATTCAGGGAGCAGCCCACCGTTCACCTTATGAGGGACAAAAGGTAACGGATGTTGAAGGGATTGTTACGATGGTGAAGGGAAGCAGTTTCTATATTCAAGCGGCGGATGATCAAATAGATCAGGATGAAAAAACAGCCGAGGCCATTTTAGTGTACAAGCCTGGCAACGGTGTACAGGTTGGGGATGAGGTACGGGTTAGCGGCTCAGTGAAGGAATACACAGAAAGAACCTACGCCAGTAAACCAATTGACCTAACGACTACGGAAATAGTGGCCTCTTCGGTTGCGGTTACTGCCAAGGACCGTTCACTGCCAGCTCCAATCTTGCTTGGACAACAGGGACGTGTCATGCCGACATCTGTTGTGGATAATGACGGAATGACGTTGTTTGATCCGCAGGAGGATGGCTTGGATTTTTTCGAAAGTTTGGAAGCCATGCGTGTCGAGTTGAACGATGCTACTGTGATTGGCCCTTACGGCTATGAAATTCCAGTCCGAATTGATAACGGTCCGAACACTGGTGAGGTAGTGACGGAGACTGGCGGACTCATGCTGACCGAAAGAAGTCAGAATCCACAACGAATTCTGATTGATGCAAAGC
>NZ_ASSB01000027.1:0-422 GCF_000520755.1 Paenibacillus sp. 1-18 | reverse complement strand
CAGCGGCCGTATCCCAGTCCAGATGGGGATGTGATCCGGCAGATGGCTTGACCCATACAGGAAGGGTTGCTGTCTGCTTCATCCGTGCCAGCAACTCGCGTCCAGCCGTATTAAAGCCGAGCACACGGATATAACCGGGACCTTTCGCCAGCTCAGTGGGAGTCATATTGGCTTTGCCATGATTCAGCAAAATATGTGCAAGCATGCGCTGAAGCTTCGTATGAGTATACCGCCTTGTCTTGACGGCAGCGAGTAATGCCTCTACCGAGGGCTGGGCCAGCGTGTACAGCGATTGCCGCAGACGATACTCCAGCCCTTCGGTGACCTCATGCAGCTCCGCCAGCTGCTGCGGGCTGCGCGTGATCAGGGCGTTCAGCAGGGGCTGG
This sequence comes from Paenibacillus sp. 1-18, assembly GCF_000520755.1. Classification (NCBI taxonomy): domain Bacteria; kingdom Bacillati; phylum Bacillota; class Bacilli; order Caryophanales; family Paenibacillaceae; genus Paenibacillus; species Paenibacillus sp. 1-18. The sequence goes on along the minus strand of NZ_ASSB01000027.1, from coordinate 36 downwards.
CTGAACGCTTCCCATTGCAGCGGCGCGCGTCTGGCT
>NZ_ASSB01000026.1:0-460 GCF_000520755.1 Paenibacillus sp. 1-18 | reverse complement strand
CCTGCCGGACCGAGGGCGTATGCCCGATGCGTGAATATTATGTTATATGCTGCCTGTATCTTTCCAGATTCTCTTAATCTTATTCGATCTTTTCCTTCCTTAATTTTATGCTTTCTCTCTGTCTTTTCACAACCTCTTTTTTAGCACTTCTCTATGTTTTCCTATCTTTTGTTCTTTTTTTAAAATCTCTTTTCTATCCTTTCTTCTTCTCCATTTGCCTTGCCCGAAGTGTCTTCGTGCTTCCTGTTTCCTAGATCGAATCTTGGGCTTGTTGATCCTCTGGTTTTAACCTTTCTTCTCTCCTATTCTTAAATGTCTTTTTCCCTTTGCCTTAAACAAAAAGCGCCGAAATGGCACCCGGCGCTTACACATTTGTTCTTCCTCTATGTTTTCCCTGCCTTTCAGGTTGCATATAACGTTCCCGTATTCACGACGCCTGGCGAATGCCAGGTGTGTCCGG
>NZ_ASSB01000025.1:0-25911 GCF_000520755.1 Paenibacillus sp. 1-18 | reverse complement strand
TACACATTGCGTTTGGCATCGTATTCAAACTTCCATCTTCTTTGATCCACTTTCAAAGCCTTTACGCTCCGTGGGTTGCGTGAAACAACTGACAGGAACGTAGAGCGTCAAGAGTAGCATGAGCCTGATTCCCCTTCTCTTATCCTGTCTGCTCTCTTGCTCACCGATCCGGAAGCAGCGCTTGTTACAGGTATCCAGGCTGGTTCAAACCAGCCTTTAGGTTACAACCGGCTCATAAAAAAAGGGCGCTCCTGGATTGCTCCAGAAACACCCTTTTTTCTCGATAAATTACCTTCTTCTGCGAAGTATGTTTATTTTATGAAATTTTCAAAACCATACTGTATAATAATTGTGAATACAGTGAGGGGAGAAAGCGATGCTAAAGAAGCTACAGAATCCCATTTTTCTTATTTGTGTAATATTTTTATTTTTCTTAACTTGGCGGATTGTATATCATCCACCCCATTTTATTTATGATTGGTTGATGGGTTCATGCGCCATTCGTTTGATTGGTCGAAAGATGTACGAAAAATATCAAAATTCTCATAGGACTAGTGTTATAACTGATACACTTGTAGAAGTGATTATGGTTATAATTTCATTCGGAGTTATCATATTTATCTTCATGTCACAGGAAACATGGTGGCATAAATTGTTTTTTATCCTAATGGAGGAATTAACCTTCCTCATTTACAGCGGCGTAACATTTAAAGAAATCATAAAAAAAGGGTGGAATTGATCCGCCCCTTTCTTTATGTTTTACTGCTTAGGCTACATCATAGGAGACTGTCGTATAGTAAGTGTAGTATCCCATTGTCGGCCCTTCATGCCATTCCATCCAGATTGTCGATATTACTTTGAAGCGGGTGAACTGTCTAGGATTATCAACAAGATTTTTCAACAAACCTACAAAATTCTGTCTTTCAGTATAGGTTCTTACATTGTCAAGAAGGATTGCAGCAGATACAACTGTGGTAATTCCCATTATCCATGCTACAATTACAGGTGGGATTTTTGTTTTAAGGGCTTGAGCGCAAAGACCCAGACCAAATGATTCAATTGCGAACGCCAATGAGGTAGAGGATTCTCCAGTATATTCATCAATCATATCCTTTAATTGTTGTTTTGAAAGATAGGTGTGTGTTGAGAATGAACTTGTGCCATATTTTATTACCTCCCGAATTTTTTAGAAGTGAATTGATGGAGTCGCTGACATCCAAATGGCTCCACATTCTTTTGATATCAGTCTTCAATCCTCTTCACTTATGTAGGTGATTCAAGGCTGTAAATTACAACCAAATCGTGGAAACTGCGAAGACATAAATTTTTCTTTTTCAGATTCATGTGCTTTGCTCGATTATCCCCTACACTTATATAGGAGTTGGGAAGTGTAACTACACAACTGAACCATGAATTTTTTTCTGATAAAGAGAATGCCTTTCGAATTGTTTAGCCTATACTGAGAAGTATCAAAGCAAAAAGCTAAATAAGCTGCTTCCGATAGAGTTCCAGAAACAGCTTTTCTATAAAGGGTTTCTTATTTTTTTTCATGATTAGTTCAAGAGGTTGGGTTTTCATACTTTGAATAGCATCCTCTTTTGGCATACGTAAAAGTTTGCTTAATCGTTTAATATCTTGATCGAAATACTGAAAAATTGTATTCATGGCCTCTACATCGGATTTGGTTTGGGCAAGTTTTACTAGCTTCATAAACTCATCATCTGACATAATTCGCGAAGAGCTTTCTTCTTCCATTTGTTCACCGCCTGTTGAGTGATTTTGAGTTCTCTGGCAACCTGGGCTTCTGTTTTGTCGTTTATGTAAATTTCATAGATGACTTTTTTGCTTGCTTCACACACTAATTTATTAATATACGATTGTAACATCACCTTATTATCAGATTCTTCCGCAAAAGAGGGTTGGAAAAGGTCAGGACTGCATTCCATAGAAACTTCACGTTTACGATCACGTTTTTCCCGATACTGCATCCGCCAAGCAATTCTATAAAGTTCGCGTCTATAATGCTCAATGGCTCCCAACGAAATTTACCTCCTTATGTCCATATACGTGTACATAAGGGAGGGAGTTATCAAATTCTATTTAACAACCGTTAAAAGAGCGAAGATTACTTCTTTGTAAAAAAAATATATTTTAATGTGGTTTTTGTAATTTTTTAGACTTGGGTACGACAAAAAGAGCGATTTGCATCGCTCCGTAACGTCAGTACCTTTGAATCTCGCCTAGATCGACTCCTAAATATTCTGCCAACCGTACTTCTGTTATTCAGCTCCAGTATCGTCAACAAAAAGGGCAGCTCCACGTACTCGATCACAAGCCGTAAATCCTCCGAACTGATTTTTGAATTGAAGAATCATCAGTTTTTAAAAAATAAGTTTTAGACTGAATCCCATATCAAAAACAGCGACCAACCAAGACTTGATAAATAAACTGCCTCTGTTTTTCAACTAACGTTCTCCGTTAGCTCAAAATTTCTTAGCTTCGAGAGACTCGATTCCCCATTCTTTATATAAGTCGGTAAGCTCATGCGATGTCTTTGTAACAAAACTCTTAACCATATCTTCTTTTAAATAAATTGGAGTTATCTGGGGTTCATTGTCCTTATTGCGTAACCACTGTAGCTTTATATCTCGGTATTGGCTTACTTCAATTTGAGTTAATAACGGTTCAATACTATAGGCACTTCCTACATAGAGCTTGTTGAGAATATCTTCTGCCCATTCTTCTCTCCTAATTAAATTAAATTCTACCTGATTTGACTCTATATCATAAATTTTTCTTATTTTATCTTTTTCTCCTCGGTACTCACGTTCAAAATTCGAATAAACTGTTTCCGTCCATCTTATGTCCGCATAGATATGAGCAAAATACCCCAGTACGTAATCTTTCCAGCTAGCCTCATCGTTTAGGTTTAAATAATACTGACATCTTTCCTTAAGTACTTCAATACTAGGAAATCTATCTTCACAAACAAAATGTGTATTACCCTTTTCATTTCTTGTCACATTCCCCCTTACATGGACAGCATCTGGAGCAATACTCCCTATTAAGAAACTAGAAGATGGAGTACGCGAGCAAAGTTCTAAAGCTATAGCAAAATGAACCATCGGATAAGGCATTCTTGAGAACCTCCTAAGAATGGATACAGATATAAATGTAGCTATACACCAACATACTACAACATATTGAAACTAACCTGCCCGTTAGTTGAATAAAAGCAGCCGATCACATTGATCAGCTGCTTTCTTGGTAACATTGAGTTATCGTTTCCCGTTAGCCTAATAACTCTGCAGTTTGTAAGAAAGCGTCCAGCCGCTCCTTTTGAAGAAGATGATGACGGTAATGCATCTCCACCATCGTGAACCATTCGACCGCGTTTAACGCGCCGAAGGCTACGGCCGGATGAGTTGCCTTTCGCTGCAGCCGCTCTGGGACTATGCTCTGAAGCGCCGCCCCAATCTCATGCATGCGGCGCCTTGCTTCCTCCAGCTTTGCGACAAGCTGCTCTTTGCTCTCTGGCTGAGGAGGCGTATATTGCAAGTCGGCCGGTACCTGAATGCGAACCGGTGGGAAGCTCCCTTGCTCAAACACGGCATGGCCGGCCTCCGTCTTCCCGCCGCCCTCCTCGCTGCCGTCACCGAGCGCCATGCACTGCTCCGCAAGACGGAGCTGCAAGTTCAGCGTGGAATGGGGCAGATGCAAGTACATTTGCCCAAGCGACCATTCGTTCTCGCTTGGCTTGCGACACAGTTCCGCCAGACTATACTTGTCCAGCTCCCGAACATAATGCTTCGAAATCTCGTCGAACCTTACCAAAATATCCGTCATCCCTATGTTCTTGTTCATCAAGATCATCTCCTTGAATACTGAATTACTCTCATCATATGAGAGGGCTCAAGAAAAAAGCATATCCGTAGTTTATATCTTTAATTCTATAATTTTGTTCAAGTATCCTGCCCGTTAGCTTAATGACGGCTTATATTTATCTTTTTCTAATTCACTCAATGTTCCTTGCGATATACCAATAATCTGTGAGAATTCAATTTGATTGAGCTTATTTATTTTCCGAATACCCTTTAATTTTTCGCCTATTGTCTTCATTGTTCCACCTACTTATCTATAGAAATACAAACAGTCCCGATGTAGAAACCTTTCATCGGGACTGTTTGAGTTAAGGTACCATATTTTCTTGTAGGTAATCTTTAATCATGAGTAAATGTTACATTTGCAATAGCGAAAAAGTCATAAAAGCCACTTCACAACTTTAATGTCACTGGACAATTAGTTACCCAACGTTTTATCTTAATTATAATTGAAGTAATTTCTATTTAGCAAATCCTCCTTTCGAAGCATCATTATTTATTATTTCATCATCATATAAAGTAGAAAAACCTTGATTCATCAGTATTTCTGACGAATCAAGGTCCTCGCTCTGTCTCAAACATGTATTGCAAAAAATCTCATTTATTAATTACATTTGTCTCAACTATAATGGTTACTCACAAGAAGCTGTGAAAAAATCTAAATTTTATAAGCCTTCATAGCTTTTCTTAGCTCTTTGAAAGTAGGTCGTTTGCCATACATCAAGACACCCGTACGATAAATCTTGGCAGCCAGCCAGCCGAAGAACAGGATGGAGGCGACCAGAATGGCAAGTGACAGCCATATTTCCAGCAGGCTCGCCCGTTCCAAACCAATGCGCAGCAGCATGACGGTCGGGGAAAAAAACGGAATGTATCCGGCGACCTTGATGAACATCGTGTCAGGTGCAGCTATATTAAAGATACCGATATAAAAGGCCGCCAGTGATAACATGGTAATCGGCATGATCGCCTGCCCCAGCTCCTCCGTACGGCTAACGATAGAGCCGACAGCCGCGAATAATACCGCGTACAGAAAGTACCCCAGAATGTAAAAAATCAAACCATAACTGAGCACCGCAGTGTTCAATTGCGACAAGTCCAGCCCAGCTGAGCTGAGGATAGCACCGTTATGCGGCAGCATAAGGTTGGTACACACAACGGCTGCAAAAACAACAATTTGCAACAGGCCGACCAGAAAGATGCCGATAATTTTTCCGAACATCTGGGTCAACGGCGATACACTCGTGATCAGAATCTCCATAATGCGCGAGCTTTTTTCCGAAGTCACCTCTGAAGCAATCATATTGCCCGTCATCATCGACGAGGTGAAGAACAAAATCATCAGTACGTAGACCAAACCATAGTTAATCATAGAGGTCGCTTTATCCTTTGTCCCCACAGCACTCCCCACCTCAGATGAACTATCCACTGCCCTGCTCTCCACAGCTACTGGCATGCTAATTTCACGAACTTGATCACTGGTCAACGCATTGCCGCCAATGATGGCTTGAACCTTTGCTGTCTGTAGTCCTGTTTGCAGCAAAGTGATAACCGCCGGGGAGGGTTCTTTCTCTACAGATACGTACTCCACTCGGGGAAACGCTTCTCCCGTGGCGGCAGGCTCCTTGAGCTCTACATAGCCTTGCAGCTTCCCGTCCTTCAAGGCTTGCTGCATGGCCGGAGCCTGTACGTTATCATAACGCACCCAAGTGGCTGCCGGATTAGACTGCTCCTTGGTGAATTTCTCCAATTGATCCGCAATCTCTGTTCGGTTGCCGGCAATCAGTGCCAGACGAAGATGCTCGGCTGCTGTTTTCCCGGAACCTCCTGCACCACCAGCCGCTTCTCCCTTAAACAAGGAAATTATATAAGGCAGGTTCATGCCGAGGGTAATGAGCAAGGCCAATACCAGCGTCGTAATGATAACAGATTTGTTTTTCGCCTTCTGACGAAACGTAAAACCGATGACTGTACCTAATCTATTCATGAGAATCACCCACCTCTCGTATGAAAATTTCGTTTAGTGTAGGCTCTTTGATCTCAAAGTGCTCCACATCCTCTTGCTCCAGGGCCGTTTGTAAAATCAACTTTGCCGCATCCGAGTGCTCAATATGCAGCAGCCACCCGCGGTCCATAGGCTCCACACGACGCACACCAGGCAATTGCTCCAGTCCGTTCACTGCGCCTGTGGTGATGAGACGAACTTTTTCACGCGGGTAGCGGTTTTTGATTTCCTGCACACTTCCTTGCACAACTGTATTGGAACGATGCAAAATGGTAATATGGCGGCACAGCTCTTCCACATGCTCCATGCGGTGGGTCGAGAATAAAATCGCAGCTCCAGCGTCCCGCAACTCCTTCACCGTATCCTTCAGCAGCTCGACATTCACAGGATCAAGCCCGCTGAAGGCCTCATCCAATATAAGCAACGTGGGGCGATGCACGACGGCTGCAATAAAGCCCATTTTCTGCTGGTTCCCTTTGGATAGCTCTTCAATTCGCTTATCGTAATATTCCGGTACGCCAAAACGCTCCAACCAGTAACGCAGGCTTTTGTCCGCCTCCTTGGCCGACATGCCACGCAGCCTGCCCAAATAGTTAATTTGCTCGCTCACCTTCACTTTGGGGTATAGTCCACGCTCTTCGGGTAAATAGCCCATCGTCCGCTGAAGATCTTTGTTATATGGCTTGCCCTCGTATCGAATGCTCCCCCCGTCAGGGTAAATCAGGCCGAGCACCATTCGCATGGTTGTTGTTTTGCCTGCTCCATTGCCTCCCAGCAATCCGTAGATCTCTCCCCCGTTTACACTCAGTGAAATTCCGTTTACTGCTGTATGGTCTCCGTATTGCTTCACGACCTCTTCCAATTGCAGCATACTCATGAATGCTCCGCCCCTTTCTTCTGTGCGAAAGTTCCTTCATAACCCGATAGTTGCCCCGCAACCCAATGTATTAAAATATCATCCAGCTCCAAACGCCGCACACGGATGGGACGAATACCTGCTTGCTCCAATATGGCGCTAACCTCTATCGCCGCCATCGTTACAATTCGTTGCAATCGGCCTTCGCTCTCTGTCTCTATAACCCCCGGAAGCTCCGATGCTTCCTCCGGCGTGCCCTCAAACCACATTTCCTTGCAATTTTCGAGCAGATGGTCCTTTTCCAGCTTACCGAGCAGCCTGCCTTCATGCATCAGGACAATATAATCAGCCAAGCGTTTGATTTCATCTATGATATGAGTGGCGATCATGATCGTCGTTTTGCCGTTTTCCATACAATCCCGCAGTTCCTCCAGTATAATCTTCCATGCAAAAGGGTCCAGACCCGACGAAGGCTCATCCAGCAGCAACAAACGGGGATGAGGAGCCAAGGCAGCAGCCAGCTCAAACTTGCGACGCTCTCCCTTGGACATACGCGATAATTTGGTATGCTGTGGAACCTGAAAACGTTCCATCATACGCTGAAAGCGTGCTTCATCCCAGCCGGGATACCACATCGCTCGAAAAGCGGCTGCAGCTTCCGCCGTGAGATGATCTTCCTCGCGGGCCGGCTGCTCCGGCACATATCCGATCCATTGCCGCGTATCTACAGACATACCTTCCGGGTACACTTGACCGAACCAGCGAATTTCACCGGAATCCGGGTGAACAAGCTGGGTCAGCAATTGAATCAATGTGCTCTTTCCTGAACCGTTATGTCCGGCCAAAGCGACCACGTATCCCGGCTCAATGGTCAAATTAATCGGTCCAATCACCCGATTCCCCCGGGTTTTGTAGACCTGGTTTATCTCAATAATCGGTGCTTTCACCTGTACTTCCTCTGGTGTTCCCACCAGCATTTCCACATGGTTATTTACATGGGTCTTCACGGGCGTCACTCCTTCGCTTGGACTTCATACCTTTTCTTCACCATTTCTGCGAAAAGCTCCAACAATTCCTGTTCTGTCATCTGTACAGCAATGCCTGTAGCAATCGCTGTGTCCAGTGCCTCGGTCACCGCTTTGAGTCGGTAGCCTGAACGCATATCTTCCTCGACCAGAGCGACGAAGGTTCCCGTTCCCTGGCGGGTACGAAGCAAGCCTTCGTTCTCCAAATCCTGATAGACCCGCCGGACGGTGATCACACTGCAACGAAGTGCCCCCGCAAACTCCCGAATGGAGGGAAGCAGCGTTCCCGCTGCAATCTGTCCGGTTACGATGAGAGAACGAAGCTGCTTTTCAATCTGCGCATACAGCGGTTCAGCGCTATTCTCATCAATGTGCACCGGTATATTCACCTACTTCTCTCCCCTCTCTATACTCTCTTCCACATACCGCTATGCCAGATCACGCTTGATAAGCTTGCGTAGTGTGATTTGATAGGACACAAGCATACCAATAACCCCTGCCGCCAGCGCTCCCCACATTACGGGGGACAATAGCTGCCATTCCTTACTATAAAATGCCGTTATGGATACCAGATTCGCACCATATATACGAACTACAATCGCAACTATTCCGCAAATCAGCATAATGGCCAAGGATAGCCAGAAATACGCCTTCCCTTTTTTAAGAAACTCCAAATACATATAAATAGCGTGAACAAGCATTCCGAACCCTATCCAGGTAAGGGCAAACGATAGAATAAATCCTGTGCCAGCATATACCCGCAGCGTACCTGATACCGTGAACAGAATAGTAAAAAATACTACCCCATTCACGATAAACGCTAAAACCGCCTGTTGAATTCGACTCATAATGACTGCACTCACCGGGATGGGCAATATGCGGAGAAAAGCCAGCATATGTGTATAGGAGTCTTCCTGCAAATATTTAAATGTACGACGGTTATAAATGTATCCAAGAATCGGAATCAGCACCAGCATGACGAAATCGGCTGCCGGATTTAAAGCACCACTCTTACCTAGCTGCATACTAACAACAAAACTGAATGTAAAACCCAGATACATAATAAAAAGTAACGTCCACAAGAGTGCATATGGATTATTGCGTAAATCCTGACGGGTAATTGTCCATGCCTGCTTCATGATTTCCATTTTCTCATCCTGATCCCTTCTGCACTGTCTGTAATGACTGCCTCAGCCTCTTCATAAGTACTGAGAACCATCACAGTAATCAGTGTTATTGCTGTATATATCTTTATACACAGTATATAAACTGAAAAGCACACCTGTCAACGCAAAAAATTAAATTGTGCGTACAATCACAAAGGCTCGACCATAACCTATGCTACCCTGTAACTGATAAGGGTTCTCACTAAAGAGATGAGCCAATGGATAAGATACTGCAGCATGGTTTTACCATTCAAAAATAAGGAGCTAAAGGTCATGAGCGAGCTAATTAACAACCGTGAGCATACAGCACAGGAATTAACAGAACGTCAACAAATCCTGAAAGAAATTATAAAAGAATTACATGAAGGGAAAAGCGCGGAGGAGGTCAAAGCGCGCTTCGCAGAGGCAGTGGGCGGAGTCAGCGTGGCTGAAATTTCAGCCATGGAGCATGCATTGATGACCGAGGAGGGAATCCCCGTGTCAGAAGTTCAGCGTCTCTGTTCCGTGCATACGTCGATATTCAAGGGCTCAATCGAGGATATTCACCGTCCTTCAGGACCGGAGGAACAGCCAGGGCATCCCGTTCATACATTCAAGCTGGAAAACCGCGAGATTGAACGGCTGGTCAACTTCAAGCTGGCACTGCACGCAGACCAATTTCAAAAAGAGGACAGCCCCAAGATTATCTACAAGCTGCTGGAGGATTTAAGTCTGCTGCTGGATCTCGACAAGCACTACAGCCGCAAAGAAAATCTGGTCTTTCCGTATTTGGAACGCTATGGAATATTCGGCCCAACCAAAGTCATGTGGGGAGTGGATGACGGCATTCGTGACGCCATCAAGGAGGCAAAGAATCTGCTCACCCAATATAACGGAGATCGTGAGCTGATCGGTAAGAAGCTTGCCCATATCATAAGCGAAGTCAACGAAATGATATTCAAGGAAGAAAATATTTTGCTGCCGATGGCGCTTAGCAAGCTAACCGAAGATGAATGGCTGAAAATAGCTCGGGAAAGTGCGGAAATCGGCTTCTGCCTGACCGCTCCCGAACGGGAATGGATACCCGAATGGGCAGAGGAGCCTGTAGAAGCCCTTGAGCAAAAGGAAGGTGAATCTGGAACGCCGCAAGGCTTCGTGCGATTCGAAACGGGAATTGTATCCGTGCAACAACTGGAGCTGCTGCTGAATCATCTCCCTGTTGATCTGACCTTTATAGATGAAAATGATGTAGTTCGCTATTTCTCCCATGGCAAAGAACGGATCTTCGCCCGTACAAAGGCTGTTATCGGTCGTACCGTACAAAATTGCCACCCGCCGCAAAGCGTACATGTCGTGGAGAAGCTGCTGGAGGATTTTAAGGCCGGTCGCAAGGATGCTGAGGATTTTTGGATACCGATCAAGGACAAGTTTGTATATATCCGCTATTTTGCCATCCGTGATGCTGAAGGCCGCTATCTGGGAACACTGGAATTCACGCAAAATATCGCGCCTATCCGTGCCCTGGAAGGACAAAAGCGAATTTTATCCGAGTAGTCCCCAGCCATAAGCTACCATGTTCAGGTTTTTGCCACCTATATGAATAAGATGGTGTTCTACTACAAGCCTGGCCCCCAGCCTTTCATAAAAAGTACACGCTGGATTATCCGCTAACACCCACACGATCACGGAGTGAATATGCATACTATTGAAATGCTGCAATAGATGCATAAATAGCTCCTTCCCAAATCCTAAATTATGGTATTCTTTTAAAACATAAATAGCCGTTATTTCTCCCCCATATGGGGGATATTCACCTGACTTTTCCGGACCTCCGCTTACGAATCCGATAATTTCCCCCATTTCATTTTCCGCGACATATACCAGATGACCATCTTCACTGCAAAGATTCGCTTCCCACAGCTCTGTTCTTTGCTCATAGCAAAGCTGTTCCAGAACCTCGTCAGGCATTATATTTTTGTACGTCGTTCTCCAGCAATCCACATGCACCTTGGCGATGTCCGCGGCATCTGTTATCGTCGCTTTCCTGATCATCATTTGGTTCCACTCCTATTTCCAATATTAAGCTTTCTATTCTATCGACCAGCCGAATCTCATAGACTCAGTTTTTATTGGAAGATTCGACTTGAATAAAATCGTTTTATTTTATGTTCAGCTTGGCATTTCGTCTTTGATTGCCGCACTAACGCATGCTATCGTTAATTCCGTGCTCGCGCGTTCAGAACATTCTTCACACACCTGTAGGCAGTCTGGTCTTTCAGTATGTATTCGGCGTATCCCCGGTATTGATCGAACCTGCCAAGAATGTATTTCAAGTTCCTACTTTACTATGCATATTGATTGCTGTCCGTAACATATATCAGAGACTTATCATTAACAAGCATCGAGGGCATGGGCCGTTTCCTGAGAAAAAATTCACCTAGAGAGTCTTGTGCAAAGACCAAGCACATTGGACTCCCTAAGGCACACGTATCCTTTACGAGGTCAAAATGTATGGGCCGTTCTTCGTGATCGCAATCGTATGCTCGTATTGTGCGCCCCAGCTGCCGTCGGCCGTGCTGATGGTCCACCCGTCATCGCCCCATAGCACGGCTCCTTCGGTTCCAAGGGTAAATACCGGCTCGATGGTAATAACCATTCCTTCACGCAGCGGCAATCCCTTTCCGGGACGACCATAATGAAGAACTTCCGGAGGCTCATGCATCTGACGGCCAATACCATGCCCGATCAAAGGCTTGACGATGCCGAAGCGCCTCCAGCCTGCCGCTTTTTCCACTGCGTGCCCAATATCCCCCAACGTCTTCCCCGGGCGGGCAACCTCGATTCCGCGCATCAACGCCTTATGGGTTTGCCGTAACAGCCTCGCGACCGGACGACTAACGTTACCTACTGCATAGGTCCATCCCCGGTCGGCCAACCAGCCGTCCTTGTTGACCACAATATCAATGGTCACAATATCCCCATCATGCAGCACTCGTTCCGAAGGAAAGCCATGACATACAACCTCGTTGACCGAAGCACAGGTTGCATAAGGAAAGCCCTTATAGCCCTTTTGCTCTGGCGTGGCTCCGCGCTTGCTCAAAAATTGCTCTACCCACGCATCAATTTCGAGCGTTGTGATTCCCGAAAGAGTACGACTCTCCAGCGCACGATGGCAATCAGCCAAAATACGTCCGGCTTCTCTCATATAACCGATTTCCTCCGGTGTTCGTATCGCCACCTCCATTGGAATTCGCCTCCTTTTGTACATACAATTTCACTAAACCTATCCCATTGTATGCAAGCTGAACACAAAAAAACCGTCTCCTCTGTGGATTGACGGTTTATAAAAGGCGTATTTCTAGTTTAGCGGGTAAACGTACCCTTTAAGATACTGAAGAATTCATGCGACCGAGTTCGTTTTCCACCACCATGGTCAACTCTTCCTCATACCCTCCTGTAATCCGGTATTTTCGCACATATTCCTTTACAAATTTTTTGGGATCCTTAGGCCGGAAAATTCGAGTCATTTCCCGCAGACTTTCCTTTACTTCATTGTGACCTTTCGTTGCCATGTAACTCCCTCCCAAAACATTGAAAATAAGTGCTCCGTTGAAGAGAATGCCGAAAAGTATAGATGTCCTTATGCAGTGAAGTAGTATGTCTAATGCAGCTTAGGTCGGGAACGCCTTAGGCAAGGCATGTACCTGACACTATTATTAACCGATCTTCGTTTGGCTGAATCACTACCCCATTATAACATATTCAGATACAGCTTTCAGCTTTCCAGCAAATTTACATTGATTTTACCTATCTTTTACGCTTCATGTTATTTGGAGTAACTATCTGGCTGGTTCACAGAGGCATACCTTATTTATCGGCTTTTGGAGTGTATGTGTTTGGGGTAAAATAAATAAACATAACAAGGAGGGAAAAGGATGCGCCGCGGCAAGCTGATCTGGGAACGCTATTACAACGGGCACGAAGCAAGTGCTCTGAATGATCTGCGATCCGCGACCAAAAGCTTCACCTCCACGCTCATCGGTATCGCGGTGGCACGTGGCGATATGCCCGGGCCGGAAACGGCTGTGCATAAGCTGTTGCCTGATTATTTGCCCCGTCGGGAGGGCCCACTGCTGGAGCGGATTATGATTCGCCATCTGCTGACGATGACGTCCGGCCTGTACTGGCAGACAGGCAAAAAGCTTGGCGAGGCTTTTATCCGCCGTTTTCATCGCAGCAACGGCATCGACTACTGCATATCCGCAAGGACATGGAGGAAAGCAAATTTGTCTTGTGCCTAAAGCCGATGCAGTCATGGTTTTTACAGCGGACAGCAAGGTTAGCCGTTGGAAAAACCCGCGCTCACTACTGGAGCGATACATTTTTCCAGGCGTATCCTCCCTCAACCTGGAACGTTCCTGAAATGAGCTTTATGCTTTATTGAATAATAGGGGGCTAAACATCATGGAAGCCGCAGCACCAAAAATATTAATTTTATATGCAAGCTACGGGGAGGGCCACGTACAGGCCGCCCGGGCAATCATGGATAGCTTGCAGAGAATCGGAAGCTGTGAGGTACAACTACTCGACTTAATGGCTGAATCCCATCCCTGGTTAAATAATCTGACCAAATTTGTATATATGCAAAGCTTCAAAACCATTCCTCAGCTTTACGGCTGGGTCTACAACATCACACGGGGGATGCAGGCCAAATCAGCCTTTGGCAGCGTGCTGCATTCCTTTGGAATGCGACAACTGGCGCTTACACTCGACAAAGAAAAACCCGACCTCGTCATACATACGTTCCCGCAGCTGGCTCTTCCGGTGTTGCGTCGCAAATTGGGAATGAAGCTGCCGATTGCCAACGTGGTTACGGATTTTGACCTGCATGGGCGTTGGCTGCATCCCGATATTGACCGCTACTATGTCGCCACAGAGGATATCCAGCAGGAGGCGGCGCAGCGGGGAATACCTATCGAGCGCATTGTCGCTACGGGTATTCCGATTCATGCTTCATTTTATCCTATGTCTATGTCTGTGGAAGAAGCAGCAAAACCGCAGCATACCATCCCGCAGCCAATCTCAGGGACTACAACGCTGCTCATTATGGCAGGAGCCTATGGTGTATTATCCGGCATACTGGACATCTGCCAGCGATTAAGCCAGCTGCCACAGCTGAGACTATTGATCGTCTGCGGGCGCAACCAGCAATTGAAGGCAGAACTGGATGCGCTGTATGCGGGCCATCCCGATATCTACACCTATGGATTCGTGGACTATGTTCCTGCACTCATGCGTGCAAGCCATGTGGTAATTACGAAGCCCGGCGGCATCACACTCTCGGAGAGCATCGCATCCGATTTGCCCATTCTTGTGTTCAAGCCCGTGCCTGGTCAGGAGTTGAATAACGCTCTGTATCTGGAGCAAAAAGGAGCTGCCCTCATTGCTCGCACCACAGAGGAGCTGATCCAGCATTGTATCAATCTGGTCTCTACTCCTTCCCTCGCTGCGGAGATGAAGCAGTCGATTGAGTTGCTTCGCAAGCCCCATCCCGCAGACCAGATTGCCAAGGATATTTTGCATCAACTTGTGGATAAAAGCACCTCCATCCGGACAACTTAACGGAGAATAAGCCAGACGGAGGGGATACCAATGGAACACAAAGGAAAAGATTTGCTCCCGCTAACGGGTGAAAAAGTAGAAGTGGACGGTATTTATGTCGATGAGGATGGACATGAGCAGCATTTGCACAGAGGTCAACATTTTCCTGCGGATGTTGTTTTGGGAACTTCCGAGTGGAAAATGACCGAATACGCTTTTGATAATCATCATGAAGGGCGTACTGATGAACGACTTGTTCCCAAAGAAGATGACAAGCAAAAAGATGGGAAAATTACACACCCACGCCGTCAAGTTCAAAAACAACAATAAAACCGCTACAGATGAAAAGTATGCACGATATATGGCTGTTTTGTTAATATCTTGTGGATAAGCTGTTCGTAAAATGTGAATAAAAATCATGTTGTCTACAACTTGTGCACAAACTGTGCATAAACCATGTTTATTTTGTGGATAAACATTATGGAATAGTGGATAAATTGCGTACAACCTGTGTAAAAAATGTGGATAACCTTGAAAAAGGGTGAGCGAAACCTATTCGTTCACCCTTTTTTTGTATTGGGGGTACTGCCACATGCCCATCAAGCTAAGATGAATCTATACCCCAAACTGGAAAAATAAGCTATCCTTTCTATATCAAGCATACTTCCATAGAAAGGATGGTTTGCCATGAATTCTATTCCACTTTCTATCAGCGAAGAAATGCATTTACTAGCCCAACAGCTTCACCATCATTTTTCTCCTACCCAACTTGAGGAGCTCGCTAGAAAAGCTGGCTTCGTCCAACGAAAGAGCAAATATACCGCGCAGGATTTGGTTTCCTTATGTGTCTTTTTAAATGATCATGTAGCTGTGACTCCCCTAGCACGATTATGTAGCCAACTTGATGCCTCTAATCAGCTACAAAATCCAGTTCTAAGCCAATTGATTCGGATCAAGTGACGAACGGTAGCATCTGTTCCTTTTTCTTTATTCTTAGCTTGATGGGCATGGGGTACCGCCAGCAAAACGCAGATTTACAACGTTAAGGAGATTCAGACCACCTTTTATTATTGCCGCTTAAATAAGTTCCAACGAAATTTTTATCCCGTATCCTTAAAAGAAGTATTCGGCTGCTGTTCGAGAAAAAAGTCCTTTACCTAGACCTTAGTCGGGGAAAAATATAGCCTTCCGGCGGTTTATTAATTTGCCTTCTCCCCTTTACCCTTGAATTAAGAAAGTAAGCAATGATTAATAATCAATTATAAAAATCAAAAGGGAGAGAAGGTAATTGAAAAAAGTATGGCGTTTCATCGTATATGTGTGCGTTTTTATTCTGGTTGTGGGAGGAACCGGAGCGATCGGTTTCATGAGCACGATGCAGGAGGCTATGTCGGTTTACGATAAGCCGGTTCCTACTTCTTTACAAAGTATACAAGCTCCTGCCTATGATTCGAAAAAGCCGACAGTGGCCGTTATTTTGGCGAATGAAGTGACCGAGGTGTTCGATTTCCTCGTACCATACGAAATGTTCTCCATGACGGGCTCGTACAATGTGTTTGCGGCAGCTCCCGACAAAAACATCAAATCGTTGACAGGCGGCCTTGATGTCGCACCGCATTACACTTTCGACGAATTGGACAAATTGACGGGCAAAGGTCCGGATATAATCGTGATCCCTTTCATGCCGATTTTGGATGAGGCGAAATACAGGCCTGTCCGCGATTGGATAAGGAAGCACTCCGGCAAGGAAACGACCTTGTTGTCCATCTGTAATGGGGCGGAAAATTTGGCGGATACAGGCCTACTGAACGGGAAATCTGCGGCAACACATTGGGGAGATATCGGCAGGTTGGAAGAGAACTACACCGATATTACTTGGAAAAGGGATCAGCGTTTCGTGCCTGATGGCAATATGGTCTCCTCAGCCGGCCTGACTTCGGGGATCGATGCCACACTGTACGTCATATCCAACCAAATGGGAGAGCCGACAGCGAAGAAAGTAGCGAAGGAAATGAATTACCCTTCCTACGATTTTGTTCAGCATCCGCAAATGGAGCCTTTCACGGCCGGATTGAGCGATATCGCCTATGTCTTGAACAATGCATTTCAATGGAGTAAGAAAAAGAATGGGGTGCTGCTGTATGACGGGGCCGACGAGCTGATGTTGTCCTCGGCTTTTGACACGTACGGGGCTTCCGGTACGACGACAACATTGACGATATCAAGCAAACGCAAGCCAATCGTTACCCGGCACGGTCTGAATCTGATCGCCCGATATCAAATAGCGGATGCTCCGAAACTCGACAAAATGATTTTTGTGGGGCCGGACGTTAAGACGCGCGCTGCAGGCGATATCCGAAACTGGAACGAGAACGGCGGAAAGGCTGAGCAGCTTTACCTGCACAGCGATGCGCCGGAGCGGTTCGCGATGGAGCCTGCATTTGAAGATTTGGCGAAGCAGGAAGATATCTCGACGGCAAAATTCGCCGCCAAGCGGCTCGAGTACCGTGCCACAAGCCAGCTTAAGCTTGAAGGAACGTCTTTTTCATACGAAGCATTCGGCATACCAATTGGTGTCGGCTTGTTGTCTCTATTCGTCGTTTATTTGGCAGACAGACGTTTCGTAAGAAGAAAGACCGTTTCCGCATAAAACGGGAAGCCAATGAAGCATCGCAGACGACCTGGTCTGGATGCTTCTTTTTCTTTGATCCGAGAGAAGTCACCACATTGGAATCGTAGCGTCCGTTGAACCAGGTATAGCAACAAAGCCGGATACACCGTTAGTGTGGTGAAAACTGGATTTTTATGTATGAAAAATTCCTTAGTGTTGTAAATTCGCGTTTTGCTTGAGATACCCCTATTTCTATACACGTGGCTTAGCTTGAACTTTTCTTGCCGGGGTTGGCATAACCTTCATTCCTGTCCTCATACCCTGTATAGTACGGAGCCTGCGCATGAATAACTTATAAAGGGGGATTTGCCTTACATGTCGGTCTACAAGTCTTCCACGGGTATGGATGAAAATATAGCAGCCGTCCTGTGCTATCTGTTTGCATTCCTTGGCGCACTGGCCTTTGTCATGCTGGAGAAGAAAAGTCGCTTCGTATTATTTCACGCTCTGCAATCTATATTTTTGTTTGCGGCCCTTATGATCGGGCATGTGCTCGCGGGACTCATTCCGCTACTCGGCCCTCCACTCGCTTCCCTGCTGACGCTGGCAGGCCTTGCATTGTGGATCATCCTGTTAATCCGCGCGGGACAAGGCAAATGGCTTAAGCTTCCTTGGGTAGGCGATCTGGCTCTGCATCAGGCTCGGCAGTTGTGACAGAGATTTATGCCTGAATTTACCCATGTCAAAGCAAAATACGCAAGGCCACCAGACTGCTCTGGTGGCCTTGCACAACAACTGAATTCATCTAAATACTCACCTGAAGCAGCTATGTGATGGGAGGTTATTTTCATTCCTTATTAGCTTCTTCTTGTTTTACATGAATATGCCCCAGTTTATCCGGATTGATCATTAAATAAAAATCCTGAATATGCTCCCCATCCGGTGTCAGTCTGATACATAAGACTTCTTTTACTTTACCTTCTTTCAAAAATGCCAGTTGTATCTCGCCATTGATGACAGTGCGGACTAGCTCTCTCTCCCGCAATGCGGTCAGCACCCGACGAGAGGTTAACAGGGCGAGAACGCCTTTGCGTACAACCATCGGACGCATCACCGTATGCACGTTGCCTCCACCATCGGCCACAAATGCGGGCTGTTCAGCCAGTAGCTCCAGCATGGCAGTCACATCGTAGGCGAGAAAGGCGGAGGTAAAGCGCTCCAGCAGCTTTATTCTGGAAGCATTATTTTTAGAGTAACTTGCCGGAACGGGAAGGACAGATTCCCCGGAAGACAGAATACGACGAGAGCGACTGAACAGCTGACGACAGTTACTCTCCGTCTTCCCCAGTAATTCTGCAATATCTTTATAATCGTATTGAAAAGCTTCCCTCAGCACAAAGACAGCACGTTCTACCGGCTTTAGCTGCTCCAACAGAACGAGAAAAGCGTAAGAAATCATATCCTTACGCTCCAGCCAATCCGCAGGAAGATCTGCGCTTTCGCCAAGCGGCTCCGGCAGCCATTGCCCAACATACGTCTCTCTTTGCTTACGCGCAGAGTTCAGTAGATTCAGGCACCGATTCATCGTCATTTTGGCTACATAGGCTTTGGGATTCTGTATGTCATTCAGGGGCTTATTATCCAGCTCGACAAAGCAGTCTTGAACTACGTCCTCGGCATCCGTAACCGTTCCAAGCATGCGATAAGCAATGGCAAACGAATATTTGCGATATTTTTGATACAGCTCCTCCAGGCTTAAATCCACTGATTCCTGTTCAATCCCTTGTTCTTTGCCAGTCAAAGCGTGGCCCCCTGTTCCATTAAAGAATGCCCGGATACATCCCTGTCGCTATGGCAATCCGGTTCCAGTTGTTAATAACATTAATTGCGGTGATCAAATCCACGTATTCTTCCTCGGTAAAATGCTCTCTGACCCGATTATACAGATCTGTAGGCACCCCTTGTTCTGAGATACGGGTAACCGCTTCAGCTAATTCAAGCATAGCACGTTCTTTTTCTGTGAACAAAGGAACCTCACGCCACAGGGCAAGCTGTAAAATGTGGTCAGCATAATCCCCCAGCTTGAGCAAATCCTTGGCATGCATGTCCAGACAATAGGAACATCCATTGATTTGGGATACTCTAATTTTCAGCAGCTCATACAGTACCTTGTCTGAAAACCGACCGGAAATATATTTTTCCATCTCTATCATCGCCTTAAACGTGCTTGGACTCACTGCTCTGTAATTGAATCTTAAACTCACAATCATCGCCTCCATTATTGGTTTACACCTAGAAGACAAGTGAACCTGTGATTTTGTGACAAAATGCAATAATCAATTTGGAATTGCCCTCCGTTGACATAGCATGTATTATATATGAATGATTTTAAGTAAAGAAGGTGAGCACTCATATGAGCGGAAAAGGTTTTATTAAAGAGTTTAAAGAATTCGCTGTACGGGGGAATGTAATCGACCTCGCGGTCGGTGTTATCATCGGTGGAGCGTTTGGCAAGATTGTTACTTCTGTAGTAAACGATATTATCATGCCTCCGATTGGCAAGCTGCTGGGTGGCGTTGATTTTGCTGATTTGTATTATGCTATAGGTGCGAATCCATATAACGGAGATAACACTCGCATGACTCTGGCACAGGCCAAGGAAGCCGGCATTGCGGTTATGGCGTTCGGGCAATTTTTTAACGTCCTGCTGGACTTCATGATCGTGGCCTTCTGCGTGTTCCTGCTGGTCAAAGGGATTAATATGCTCAAGCGTAAGGAGGAAGAAAAACCTCCTCAGGAAAAAACGATCAAGGAATGCCCGCATTGCTTGTCGGAAATTCCTGTAGCTGCTACCCGTTGCGCACATTGCACCTCCAAGCTGGAAGGGTACGTGGAAGCACGCTAGCTGATTTCAGGTGAAACGAATACCCCCGGATAGTCCAAACTCATAGTTCTTACAATAAAACGGCTTAAGACGAACATTGTCTTAAGCCGTTTTGCCATGCTATTTTTGCCAATTCAGATGAAAGCCTGATTAATTAAAATTGGTGATAATGCCCCGGGGTCTGACGGGCAAACCCTCTGCATACAAATGGGAGACGTCACCGAAGCCAATACAGCGCGGGACAGCCCATTCCTTGGAGCGCTCATCAAACAAGATCGTAGTTACCGAGCTAGGCGGCATCCAAAAGCCGGACCAGACCAAAGCCACAGGCAGCTCAAGCAGATGGGCAAGCCAGGTTAACCCGAAGCCGCCATGGCAGAATACAGCCACCCGATCCTCGGTATGCTTGAGAATTCGGTATCGGCCCCCGATTCGCTCAAAGCCTTGGCGCTTCAAAAATTCATCGGAATGAAGCTTTAGCTGCTCGAAGACTTCGGGACTTTGCGTTCCCTGATAATAGGAAATCTCCTTCCATGTGTCATGCGTTGGAAGAGGCAGCTCAGAGCGGATCACTTCACCGGGCAGATCCCAATGGGATAGACGACCGTATGGAGTTTCCTCCAGCTTCAGGGCCAACTCCTGTGTCCAGTGCTCCACTTCATGAGTCATACCGAGAGCATCGGCCGTGTAGCGCATCGTATCCAGAGCCCGCCCCATAGGCGAAGCATAAATGCGGTCCAGTCCGTGACTGGACAGGCGTTTGGCCAGTGCCTGGGCTTCCAGATGCCCCTCCGGGGTGATGGTGTTGTTCGGGTAATCCGGATCTGCATGACGGATGATATACAATCTCATATTCTTTACTCCGTTCCTATGAATTACAGCAGGATCGCTTTATCTCATTTTATCCTACAGCTCTCCTGATCCTTAATGCTTGTTCAGCAGATTTTCCAGGATCGCACGTAAATTTCGGTCTTCATGATAGACTTCCTCACCCGTATCCAGCTCAATGACCCGGATATATGTATAGTCTGCCCTGGCATCAACTGGCTTGAAAATCAATTCCTCCGGGTTATCCGGACGCACATCATAGCCCATATTTTTGAACATATCTGTGATTTGGTCGATCCCTGGCTTGCCTCCGCTGTCCAGCATAATCAGCCCGCGCAGCTCCTTGGGCTCCTCCGGATGCATGACTCGAAAATGTACAATACATTCCATGTAAAAACGCTCCTTTCGATCATAAACCTAGTTTATGGCGCAAATCCCATGTTTCCAGCATACCCCAAATGCCGTTGCACATTCCACAGCTGTCTACATATCCTCAGAACAGAAAACACGTTATACTGTGAAATAGACCTTTTACATCTGAGCTGATTATAGGAGGAATCCCAATGACTAGCGAGCTTCTGGATATCTACGATGATGAAGACAAGCCCCTTGGCACTGCTTCAAGGCAAGAAGCACATGCCAAAGGATATTGGCACCATACCTTTCACTGCTGGCTGGCACGAGACACCTTTACAGGCCGTCGGATGCTCTTCCAACAGCGTCAGGATTCGAAGGACACCTTCCCCGGATACTACGATATTACAGCAGCCGGGCATTTAACAGCAGGCGAGGATGTATCTCAAGCAGCCCGTGAACTGGAGGAAGAGTTGGGCATTCACGTCCCTTTTTCCTCATTAACACCGCTGATGACTGTTCGGTATGATAGCAAGGGAACCGCACAGGGCATATCCTTTTGGGACCGCGAGGTAAGCTCGGTGTTTGGATTACTGTGGAACCAGCCATTGGAGGCTTATCGTCTCCAGCAGGAGGAAGTAGCCGGACTGTACGAAGCAGACCTAGAGCAAGCACTGGCCCTTTTTGAAGGGCGCATTCCTTTTTTGGAAGCCCACGGCATAACTTCAGGACCGAATCCGGAAAAAACTCGCCGCCTGATCACATCCGATCAATTCGTGCCTCATAAAGCGGGCTATATTACATCTATATGCCGGGCTCTGATGGAACTTCCTTCCCGGTAATCCTTATACTATTCTCCGGCTGGCATATATTTACCGATAATGCCCTCATACCGCCAGCCATACCGGGTCGACAGCTCGCTGCCCATATCATGCTCCAGCTCATACAAGATGAGATCCTGGGCAAAATGATTCAGCAGCAGGCCTGTCATGACCGGATGCTCGGTAATGAGTGCTTGTGTCAGGCAATTTTCTCCCCGCATCCCCAGCATGCACCAGCGCCGATCAACGACAAAAGAAAACTTGCGTCCTGCCGGTTCCTGTCCACTTTTGCCAGCCGCAAACGGTAGCCACGGTCCCAACACGCTGTCGCCGTTATTACAGGACCATAGCAGGCGCACGCCCCGTTTTTCAGCTTTTTCCAATTCAGCCCGCAACAGTTCAGCTTCTTCTCGCCACAAATCGAGTACAATCTCATGCTCCGCCCGTTCCAGCTCACGTGTCAGGCTCTCCAGCACATTGCGGTCGCCTTCCGCGTTGTAAAAGGTCGGCTTGACTGGCTCTGCTCTCGGCATTTCCTTCTCCACGGCACGCAGAGACTCCTGCATCTGCCCCTCGATCATTCGGGTCAATTCGCCTGACGGCAGCATGCTGTAGCGCACAGGCTCTCCCGTGCTGGTTCTGAGATATCCCTGTCCGGCCAGACGCTGCAAAGCTGCATATACGTTGGAGCGCGATGCGCCCAGACGCTTAGCCACCTCATAGCCGGAGGCTGCATTTTGCCTCGACAGCTCCACCATGACCTTTGCTTCCATTTCCGTAAAGCCCAGATTTCGCAAATGATGCAGCAAACGCTCCATATGCTCTGTTCCCCCTATGCTGCCCGGCGTTCTGTCTGTGTCCTGCGACAGCCTGTTCGGCTGCGTCAAATCTGTTCAGCTCCGCAACGCGGACACCACTTGGAGCCTTTAGGCAGCTCCGCTGTGCAAATTTGGCATTTTACATTTTCACGTATTTGCGTAGCTGGCTTCTCTGCCCCGGAGTTATTCGCCTTCCAATATCGAATACGCTCGTCCAGCTCCTCCTGACGCTCACGCTCTCGTTCCAGCTCTTCAAGACGGAGGTGCTCTTGCTCAATCTCTTCCTGACGACGGCGCTCCCACTCTTCGTCGAATGCCGCTTTTTCCTCCGGTGTAAAATCAGACATATAATTGCGGTCTGATCCGGCTGATGCGGCTGGTTCGAACATTACATGCAGCTCATCCTGCTCCTGTTCATGCCGCTCAGCTACTTCTTGCTCTGTATACTCCGTATAAGCAGGCTGAGCAGCCTTGGCTGCCTCCGGCTTGCGCAGATCAAAAGAGTAGACGTCTGTCGGTATTTCTTCACGCACAGAAGCCACTTGCTTGGAAGCAGCCTGCTCTTCATTTAGCTTGCGTCCGCATTTTGGGCAAAAATTCGCATCCAGCGGTACAACGGCCCCACAGGTGCATAGATGAGCGTTCTTCAATTGTGCAATTCTGCTGCGCAGCTCGTCAATTTCATCCTGAAGCTCATCACAGGCGGTGGATAGCTGTGTCATCTCCGTTTCTGCCACCGACATATCAGATGCCCGGTAGCCCTCATAAAAAATCTGACCCATTCGCAAGAAATGAACGTCCATTTCCTGCTGAATTGCGGTAATTTGCGAATTTATTTTACTAATCTCGACAGCATGCTGCGCCTTTTCTGTAGCGCGATTAGCGCCTTCCTTGATACGTTGAATCAGCTTCATCGTTATTTCCTCCCCATATCCAGCCGGTTTTCCCCATACCGTCCGCATATCCCAAAGTTTTTTTCTGTTGGCAAACCTCGAACTCCTGTATAATGGAATGCGGTTATATCGCCTATTTGCAGGCTACACGCATCAGCGACAATCCTATGACGCGCTGACACTCTGTAAGATCCGCATGAATTTCAGCATTATTGCAGCCCATCGCTTTATTCTTATTGGTCAGCGAAAGCTACTAGAACTCTATCATACCAAAAACTACCCCCATTTGTGAAAATGGAAGATTTTATGATCGAAAGGGGTTTCAGGAACATGGACCCAAATCCTACTTTTTATCCTCGACCTATCGGGGTTGCTTATTCAACACCGAGCCCGCAAGCTCGCCCTGCTTCCATAGATACCAGTACGACACTGGTACCCGACACCGACCAGGACTCAGCCTATTTTCGTGCCTTGGAGGACGTGGGCATCCATCTGAACCGCCCGCAAATTCAGGCTGTTCGCCACGGCAAGGGCCCCCTTTTGACACTGGCCGGGGCTGGCTGTGGTAAAACGACGGTGCTGGCTGCCCGTGCTGGCTACCTGATGGCGATGCGGGATATCCCGGCATCGTCCATCCTGCTGGTGACCTTCACCAGCAAGGCGGCTGCCGAAATGAAGCTGCGCATCGCAGGACTGCCCGGTGTGCGCCCTGCTGCTGCACGTGCTGTTCAGGCACGCACCTTTCACTCATTCGCTTTGGCGATGCTGCGCCATCACGGCGTCCAGGATGAGGTGTTCGGTGAAACGCAGGCCCAACATACCGTTATGAAAATGATGCTGCGTCAGCTTGGGCTCAGCGAGGCTTTCCAGCCGGAAAGTCTGCTGGCTGCTCTCTCTGCCTGGAAAGCGGAGGGCCGCAGCGCGGACGAGCTGCCCGAAACCGTACGCGAAGAAGCGGATGCCAAACGAGCCATGCTCGCTTATGAGGCGTGGAAACAGGAACGCAATAAAATGGATTTTGACGATATTCTGCTGCGTGCCTCCGTTCTGCTGCGTGACCCGGATGTGCTTCAACCGCTTCAGCGGCGTTTTTCCCACATCATGGTCGACGAGTTTCAGGATACGAATGCCCTGCAATACGAAATGGTGCAGCGATTGGCTGCGAGGCACCGCAATCTGATGGTCGTCGGTGATGATGACCAGACGATCTATACCTTTAATGGGGCGCGTCAGGAATCCATTTTGGAGTTTGACAAGGTCTATAAGGATGCGAAGGTGGTCACCCTCGATATTAATTATCGGAGCGACGCGCGAATTTTGGGGCTGGGCTCCAACATTGTCGCCAAAAATGTCCATCGACGCTCCAAGCGCCTGTCGGCTGCCGGACATGAAGGATTGCCGCCGCAGTTTGCTACCCCATCGGGGCCTGAGGAAGAAGCGGCGCATATTGTTACCCATCTGCTCGGACAGGTGGAGGAGGGTCAGCTTCGCTATCGGGATATCGCTATTTTGCACCGAACAGCCAGCGGAAGCCGATCTATTTTTGAACAATTAATTATGCGGGATGTACCGTTTATTCAATATGGAGCAGGGGCTGTATTTTATGACCAAACCCTGATTCGTCCTTTAATGGACCACCTGCGGCTGTCGCTGAACCCCCGGCGCATGGAATCTATTCCAAGCACCCTTGGACCGCTGTATGTCTCCCGCGAAGCAGGGATGGAATGGATTATGCGCGAGGAAAAGCAACAGGCTAAAAAGTATCCGCTGATTCATCTCAGTCGCTGGGATCGGTTACGCGATTTTCAGCGTGAACAAGTAAAAGAGCGTATCCGCCTGATTCGCAGTCTCACTACAATGAAACCTGCCTACGCCATCCAAGAAATGCGGCGCGTCTTTTATGATAAATATTTGGAAAGCGGAGATACAGGCGCGTGGACTCATTATAAGGAAACGATGCAGGAAAGTCTGGAGGAGCTGGAAACGGCAGCCAAGCGGTTCGACACGGTGGAGGCATTCGTCAGCTTTGCGGACGAGCTTTCCGAGCGTCACCGCCAGATGGAATCGCTCCGCAGAGAGGAAGACAGCGATGCCGTTCGGCTCATGACGATCCACCGTGCCAAGGGACTGGAGTTCCCTTGCGTCTATTGGATCGGCGCAAGCGAAGGCATCCTGCCGCATAGCTCAGC